>CAMWKA010000065.1 GCA_947174725.1 uncultured Lachnospiraceae bacterium
ATACTGTCCCAAAAAGATTGCCCCAGCGTTCTTGATCTTTGTCATGACTTCATATGGATCCTTTGTTAGGATCTCCAGATGCTCGGAAGCGATCTCATTTGCTGCCTCGATTGCATCTTCCATTGTATCTGCCACAAAGATCATTCCAAACTGCTCTAAGGATTTTCGGATAATTTCAGAGCGTTCCAGTTCTTTTGCCATCCGTTCCGCTTCCTCTGACACTTTTTCGGCAAGTTCTGAAGATGTTGTGATCATAATAGCAGATGCCATCTCGTCATGTTCCGCCTGTGATAACAGGTCGGCTGCCGCATATAAAGGATCCGCTGTCTCATCGGCAAGTACAAGAATCTCGCTGGGCCCCGCCACCGAATCAATGCTTACCTGACCAAAAACCGCTTTTTTTGCAAGGGCAACAAAGATATTGCCCGGCCCGCAGATCTTATCTGCTTTGGGAATACTCTCTGTTCCATATGCCAATGCCGCGATGGCCTGCGCCCCACCAGCCTTATAGACTTCGTCAACACCGGCGATCTTTGCAGCCGCCAGTGTGTTAGGATTCACCTTTCCGTCCCTTCCGGGCGGTGTGAGCATAACGATCCGTTCTACTCCGGCAACCTTAGCCGGAATAATATTCATCAGCACTGAGGAAGGATATGCCGCTTTGCCGCCGGGCACATAGACTCCTGCAACTTCAAGCGGCGTAAATTTTTGCCCTAACATCGATCCATCCTCTCTTGTATCGATCCAGCTGATCCGTTTTTGTTTCTCATGAAAAGCGCGGATATTCTCTGAAGCCCTTTCCAGAACGCCGATAAATTCCGGCGGAACCTGCGCCATCGCCTCCGCGATCTCGGCCTCCGTCACCCTGACATTCTCTTTGGAGACCGCAACATGATCAAATTTTTCCGTATATTCAAATAACGCCTCATCTTTGCGCGTTTTCACATCCTCCAGAATCTCCCGGACAGTTTTTTCATATTCCTCAAAATGATTGGTACTGCGCTTCTGCAGCATCTCCTTTAGCGCGGTTTTATTTTCCTGATTTAAATGTTCAATACGCATTGACAGGTTCCCTCCCAGTAGTTTATTTTCTATTTAACCAGTTCTTTTAACTCTCCGATGATCTTCCGGATCCGTTCATTTTCCATCCGCATGCTGACCTGATTGACGATCATTCTCGCGGACAACGGGCAGATCTCTTCCAGAACTTCCAAACCATTTTCCCTTAATGTGGAACCAGTCTCTACAATATCGACGATCACATCTGCCAGACCAACGATCGGTCCCAGTTCGACAGAACCATTTAATTTAATAATATCAACCGTCTGGAATTTCTGATTATAGAAATAATCCTTGGCGATCCGCGGATACTTGCTGGCAACCCGGATCATCTCATGATGCTCCAACAGTTTCCGTGCAGACGCGGGACCGCAGATGCACATCCTGCATTTGCCAAACCCAAGGTCAAGCACTTCAAATGCGCGTCTGCCCTCCTCCATGATCGTATCCTTGCCGACTACACCGATATCTGCCGCACCGTATTCTACATAAGTGGGAACATCCGGTCCCTTGGATAAAAAGAATTTTAATTTCAGTTCTTCATTTACAAAGATCAGTTTTCTTGTATTTTTATCATGCATCTCCTCGCAATTGATTCCGATCTGCTCCAATAATCCCAATGTTTTATCTGCAAGTCTCCCTTTCGTCAACGCAAAGGTGAGATACCGTTCCTGTTTCATGCTGCCTGTCCCTATGTCCTTTCCATCATTTTATAATGATCACCGAAGCGGCGTGGTGTTTCGCCGCGTACTTCTTATAATCTTCCTCGGTTTTTCCCTCCGTATAAGGGATCGCCGCCGCCGCAATGCCTTTCCCGCGATGCTCTATGATCTGCTTCATTGCTTCTTCCCTGTGCGCGTCATCATAGACAAACCAAACCGTCTGTTCCTGAATCTCGGGTGTAAGTTTCTGCGCCGTCAGAGCGCTCATAATATCGTCCAACAGGAACACGCATCCGATGGATGGCGCTTCCTTACCAAATCTCGTCAGCAGACCGTCATAGCGTCCTCCCTTCACGACTGCATCCCCAACTCCATAAGTATATGCTTTGAAAATAATGCCGGTATAATAATGGAATTTAGAAAGCATTCCAAGATCAAAAGAAATATATTTTTCCAGTCCGTACCGTTTCTCCATCAACTCATAAACCTGTTCCAGACGTTCCAACGCAAGCAGGGACCGTTCATATTTTATTTTCGTTTTTAAAGCATGAAGCTCCTCTATGGAACTGATCTCAGACGCCTCAAGAAGCAGCCTGACCGTTTCCTCCGTCACCTTATGCATCGTCAGAAGTTCTTCCGCGCCAAAGTAATTCTTAGCGGAGATATTGCTCCTAAGTTCATCCAGCGTTTCCTCAGAAAGCGCCGCTTCTTCACAGAGCCCCTTAAAATAATTCATCTCGCCGATGCTGACCTGAAATTCCTCAAAACCACAGGCTCTCAATCCATCGATGACCATGCAGAGCATTTCCGCATCCGCATCCACAGAAGATTCTCCAATCAACTCTGCGCCGAGCTGCGTTGTTTCTTTTAATTTTCCCTGCAGCGCCGAACCATTGGTGAATACATTGCCCTCATAACTAAGACGGATCGGTACCGCGTCATCCATAAAATATTTGGCGGCACATCTTGCGATCGACGGTGTAAAGTCCGGGCGCAGTACCAGCGTATTGCCTTCCTTATCAAAAAATTTATACAGTTCCCTTGAAGGGGTTGTTCCGACTTCCCTGCTGAAGATATCAAAAAATTCAAACGTCGGCGTCTGAATGTCCTCATATCCATATAGGGAAAGACGCATATGAAGTTCCTCCTTCACCTTCTGCTTTCTTGCAAGCTCCATGCCGTAAATATCCCTGACGCCTTCCGGTGTATGTATCATCCTGTTTGCCATTTCAATAACCATGCCTTTCCATAAACTGCAAAATACTTTAACAGTATAGCATATCTATCCATAAATTAAAATCCTAAAAGTGAACACGCAAAACTTCCTATCACCAGAAATATTCCGGCATCGGACATTCGATGCTCTTACCGGATATCCCGCCGGATTTTTCCGGCAGTTGCGGAAAGATGATCCTTCCGGCATGGAGCATCTGTATTTTCTTTATGCTTCCGTCCGGACTCCGGTAAGGATGCCCTCCATATTTAAGATCGCCCGCAAGAGGATGTCCTATGGAAGCCAGATGCGCCCTGATCTGATGCGTCTTGCCGGTGATCAGCTCCACCTCCAACAAGGTAAACCCATCTTTATGCTCCAAGGTACGATAGTTCGTCTCAATCTTTGAAACATCCTTCCGATACTCTTCAGGAATTTCCGCCATATCATGATATACTGCCGCCTGATTGGACTGACGGTCTTTATATAAAAAGCCCTCCATATGCTCCATGACCGCAGATTCGTTCCTGCCTGAAGTCTGAAGTTTCCCTTCTACCACCGCGTAATAATATTTCTTAAGTTTGTGTTCTTTGATCAAATCAGTCACCAAACGGCTCCCTGCATACGTCTTGGCTCCGATCACAATACCGCTGGTATTGCGGTCCAAACGGTTACAGACAGACGGCCGGTAATGTGACAGTTCTACAGACTGCCCTTCTGCCAGAAGATATCCCGTGATCCACTCGTTTAAGGAAATACTTTCCGGCTGATCCTGCTGGCTTAAGACGCCAGCCGGTTTATGAAGGAAGATCAGATCATCCGTTTCCCCGATGACCTTGATATCTTTTAATTCCCGGTATGCCTTCCCATAGATCTTCAACATGTCGCCGTTTCCCGGAAGATCGTCGCATGCCATTCCTCTCATTTCCTCAAATGTCTCATCGGAAAAAAATACCCTGATCGAATCCTGCGCCTGCAGCAATTCTTTTCCTTCTGCCTTTTTTCCGTTCAAAACGATATTTTTCCGGCGCAGCATTTTATATAAAAAGCCTGTCCCGGCGGCACGGAAATATTTTTTTAAAAATTTGTCCAGACGTTGTCCGGCGTCTTTTTCCTGTATAATGATCTCTTTCATAATGCTATTATTACAGTGTCAGATTCAGCATCAGACGGAGGATCGCCTGATCTACTTCTCTATTCTCCGCTTTCTGTTCTTTCAATTCCTTCATTCTGCTTATGTACTTCTCCTGTTCTGAGAAGATCTTTATGGCAACATTTTTGTGTCCATTCTGCTTTAACATGATCCGAATATGCTCTTCCGCTTTTTTATAATCAAATTTTTCCCAATCAGCAATACCAATCAGCGTTTTATTATGACAGCACATGGACAAAATCGGATAATCCTTCTCCTGACTGGTCATATAAAGATCATAAACGACAAGTAAAATATCCTCCGCTCCAACATCCGTTCCCTCCTGATCATGATCCTTTATATCATTCCCGTCAGGAGCCACGATCTCCTGTACCGCGTCATATAATCTCTGCGGGCAGCTGTACTTCTTCGCCTTGTTAAACATGATACAAGTGATCAGCTCTTTGGCTGCCGGCAAAAGCCCTAATACCGCCACAATCGTCAGAAGATTATTTTTTGTTCCCGCAATGAGGATCCCGATCAATAAGACTCCAAAAGATGACGCAAAAAGGATCAGCGTCTTGATCAGTTCCCAGTGCATCTGTTTTTCTAAATACCCAAAATCCCCTTTTATAATCCTGTTCAATGAAATACTCTTATCCCTTTCCTTATACTTTCATGTGTCTGATATTATCAATAAAACAGCCGCAGCACAGCATCCGGCATCCACTTCGCGATCCAGTAAAGCAAGCGGATCGTTCCACCATAGATCGACATTCGTTTCCCCGCTGCCGCGTCTATCATCGCCTGCCTGACAACACCCCGTGGATTTGCCATAAAATATTTTTTAAATGGTTTCATTCCCTGATACTGCTCAGCTCTGGTAAAAAACGGGGTATTGATACAGCCGGGACAGACGGTCATTACCCGGATACCCAATTTTTTCAATTCTTTACCAATGGCTCTTGATAAGCTGAGTACATAGCTTTTTGTCGCTGCGTAAACAGCAAAATCCGACTGCGGTAAAAACGCGGCTGCCGACGCCACATTGATCATCATGGAACCGCGATGCATATATGGAATACAAAGCTTTGTCAGTACCGTCAACGCCTCGCAGTTTAACCGGATCATCCCCCTTAGATCCCTCGTATGCATCCGTTTGAAACTGCCAATCATCCCATAACCGGCGCAATTGATCAAAAGTCCAATCTCCGGATCCTGCCGGATCAACAGTTGTTCTATATAAAACATATCTTCCTTTGACGTCAGATCTGCCGAAACTATTCTGCAGGGAATCCCTGTATGACCGGTAATCTTTTCCCCCACAGTCTTGAGATTCCTTTTGCTGCGTGCCACCAGCCACAATTCATCAATATGCTTCCGGTAACATGCCGTATATAGAGCGAACCATTTTCCGATTCCCGATGATGCTCCCGTAATCAATGCGATCCGCATAAAATACCTCCTTTTAGTTTTTAAAAACTTTAGTTTTTTAAACTTTTAGTTTTATAAGTTCATCTTCCGTCAGCTTTCGATATTCTCCCGGCTTAAGCGTCTCATCCAGCACAAGTTCTTTCATGGAGATCCGCTTCAGATAAACCACCCGGTTATCCAGCGCCTCAAACATCCTTTTGATCTGGTGGTATCTGCCTTCGTGAAGCGTTACATACACATGCTGCGGATGGGAAGTCAATTCCAAGACTGCAGGCATCGTCAGATCTTCATCTCCAATGTCAATCCCTTCCTGAAACTTTCTGACTGCATCTTCCGTCACTTCTTTTTCCAATTCCACATAATACCGTTTATCAACATGCTTTGAAGGCGATAACAGCTGATGAGACAATTCGCCGTCATTGGTCAGCAGCAAAAGTCCCTGGGTATCCTTGTCCAGTCTTCCAACCGGAAATAAATCCCCGGCATAAACCTCATCAATATAGGAAAGTACGGAACGTTCTCCCTTTTCATATGTTGAGGAAACGCAGCCTGCCGGTTTGTAAAGCATGATATAATGATACTTTTCATAACTTATGGTCTTTCCGTCCACTGCGACCTTCGCTGTTTCTTCCTCCAGCTTGTATTCCGGACTTTTAATCACTTGTCCGTCTACCGTCGTTCTGCCGGCGCGGATCATTTTCTTGACTTCCTGTCTTGTTCCGTATTTATTTATTGCAAGAAAACGATCCAAACGCATCATAAATTGGTTTCCTCATCTCATATATTTTATCCAAGAATATCATGGAATATTATCATGCCCGGTCGTTCTTTATCCAAGCGTTTTACATCGTCCATATCCTGTCAGAATATGATCCTGCTGGTATGCTGCTTCCTATTGCTTGCTATTCTGCTCTGTTTCCCCGGAACGGCGCTGCCTTTGATCCGAGAAAGCATATTGATCTGGTATCAGAGCCTTCTGCCCACATTGTTCCCGGCAATGATCCTGTCCAATATCATTCTTTATATATTTTTAAATATCAAAAAATACCGTTTCCGCATCCCGTTTCTGTCTTCCGTTTATCATTTGGATTCTTACGGCTGTCTTGTCCTGCTTCTGGGATTTCTATGCGGCTTTCCCATCGGAGCGTATCTCTGCGCGAAACTGGTCAAAGAGCAACGGCTCAGTCATTGGCAGGGGCAATATCTTCTTGGCTTTTGTAATAATCTAAGTCCTGTATTTCTGGTCAGTATCTATTGTCAATTGTTTCCTGTACTGCCCAAAATTCCGGTACTGCTTTTGTTTTATGGAATTCCCTTGATCTACGGGGATATCCTGTCTCAATGGTCCATCCGCAGCCGGGCAAAAAAAGATATCAATGATACAACAGTCACGCATCCCCAGCTTCCCCCCGGCGATCTATCCGGCAGAAGCATCACCGAAATGATCGATTACGGCATTACAGACGCGCTCTCCTCCATCGTCAGGCTGGCGGGTTATATTATTTTTTTCCGCTTATTACTTCTTCCTCTGCGGCTTTTGGAATTTGATCAGACATACAGCCTGATTCTGGGCAATCTGATCGAGATCACCTCCGGGATCCAGACTTACAGTCAGGATGTCGGTGCGTCGAATATCTACGATATCCTGGTTCATACTCTGCCGTTTATGACCTTCGGCGGCATCTGCTGTATCGGCCAGACAATCTGCATGATCAGAGATTCCGGACTGTCCATATTGGTTTATGTGCGTGATAAAATATTACAGAGTATATTATTGATCATCATTTTACGGTTATCACTTCCGTTTTTCGGATGAAATAAAGTACAAGAAACCGGTTTCGTGGAAACCGGTTTCCGATATCTCTTATTCTTCTATTTTGGAATCCAGATGTTCCGATGCTTTCGCAATCAACGACTTCTGAACCGGCGGATTCAATTCGTCAAGATTGGACTGCACTTCATCCGCCACCCTATTCAGGGAATCCATCAGCTTTGTAGTATTCTTGGATGTTGCATCAAGGCACTGATATATGATCTGATGCAGATTTGCAAGCATATCAGAAAGATACTTCTGAGCCTGTTCTTTATAGTCATTTGCTTCTGCCTGCGCCTGATCAACAAGCTGCTGTCCCTGTTCATATGCTGCCTGTACGATATCATTGGCAAAGTTATTCGCTCTGGACACGATCTCATTGTCACTAACCAGCTGATCTGTCTTTTCCTGCGTCTTTTTCAGCATATCCTGGGCGCGCATCGTTGCGTCACGTTCTATTTCTTCCTTATTGCTGATGATCTTACGATAACGTTCTACTTCTTCCGGGACTGCCTTTCTTAACTTTCTAAGAAGGTCCTCCATCTCCTCACGATTCACGATCACCTTACTTGGAGAAAGTCTTGATGGTTTACAATTATCAATATAAATCTCTATTTCTTCAATAATTGTCTCTATCTCACTTGTAGTCTTATTTCCGCTTATTCTTGCCATTCTTATGAAAACTCCTTTCCTTCGACCCGATCCGGATCCGATCTGTCATGGCTGCTATCCATTGATCTCCTGATATCTTTTGTAGATCTTCTCCATCACAAACGGAGGAACGCATTGCGACACGTCTCCTCCAAAGCTGGCAATCTCTTTTACTGAGGAAGAACTAAGA
>CAMWKA010000066.1 GCA_947174725.1 uncultured Lachnospiraceae bacterium
GACTTTAAACACATGAATATGTTATTGGGAAAAACCTAACATGAAAGGAGTGTGTAATACTGATATGTCATTATTTAACAATAACGCGAAGGAACAGCCCCATTCTGGAGTTCTTGGAGCTTTTTCGGTTGATACGATTAAGTGGGAACCGGAAAACGATAAAGAAGCTGCTATTATAGTACATAAGCATATATATGAGGACTTTCCGAATGGTTCTTATCTGATTGTCGGCGCATCCCAGATGGCTGTATTTACAAATAATTTATCGGCAGGAGATTCTTTGGATGAAAGTGGTGCCGGGCAGACGCAGGTAACGACTTTTATAGGACCATGCAAGATAAAATTAGAAACCGGAGACAGTAGATTTTCACCATTCAGAAATATCAGCCATACATTGACAGGCGGTGAGTCAGCATTTCACAGTACGGTGTATTTTATAAACACTACTTACATGAATGAGCTCAGTTGGGGAACACATGCACCAATCGTTGTGGAGGATCCGGAAGAGGGCGTGAATGTTCATGTGCGTGCATTTGGCTTGTTTGGTGTGCATATTGATCAGACAGACACTTCCAGTGCCGTGATAAATGCAAGGAAATTTTTAAATAAAGTTGTTGGAACCAGAGCGGATTACACAAGAGATGAACTTGTAAGTTTTATGAGAGCTAAGGTGCTTGAATTTGTGCCGGATTTACTTGCTAAAAATATCGTCGATAATGGGATCGGCGTTTTAAAGATCAGTACTCATCTTTCTGAATTTTCGCAGAATATTAAAGAAAAACTAATAGAACACTTTAATGAATTCGGATTGACGCTGGATAATTTTTCTTTTTCCAATATCAATGTTCCTGATGAAGATCTGGCTGCTATCAATGAGATGAAGATCAAAAAGAAACGCGACAGACTTGAGGCCGAGGGAACTGCCTCAAAGATGGATATTGAGTCCGAGGCAAGAGCCCGTATGCGTGCGCGTGAAGGCTATACATATCAGCAGGAGCAGTCGTTTAAGGTTATGAATGCCGCTGCGGAGAACGAAGGTGTGGCTGCAACATTCGCAGGGGCGGGAATGGGACTTGGAATGGGAATTCAGGTCGGTTCCGCCATAGGAACAGGAATGGGAGCGATAGTTCAGAATACTATGGGCAACCAGCAGCCGTTGGCAAATTCGCAGGTATCATCAAATAATGAACAAGCGGATAATATAACCTGTCCGGACTGTGGAAAATCCAATCCGAAATCGGCAAAATTCTGTATTAGCTGCGGGCGGAAATTTGCGGACGGCGGTCTTTGCCCGGATTGCGGCGCAACGCTGGTGGCAGGCGCGAAGTTTTGTCTAAACTGTGGCAGAAAACTACAGCAGGTTTGTCCAAATTGTGGAACTGAACTTATAAGCGGAGCTAAGTTCTGCCCTGAGTGTGGAACATCTGTATAGCAGTCAAACGTTTGTATAGTCGTATTATAAATAATATGTGAGGTGGTTCGCATGAAGAATAAGAGTTTTTATCGTGTAAATCTAATTGCTCTGATAGGGGTAGCGTTGATATGGATTGTAGGATTTGTTTTGTATTGGATTTATCATGATATGGATACGAACTATTGGGCAGGCTTTGCGTTTGGGGTGTTTGGCCTGGCAGTTGCTGCGACAGGTGTTGTTTGTATAGGCAAAACCAATCGGAGTACGCAGGAAACGAAAGGTATTCCTGTGTATTATACATCAATATATGCTGTTATTTCCATAGTGCTTAATATTATTTTTGCGTTCACGCCCAATGGTCAGTATGTGACATTGTATGTAGTGGCGAATCTTTTTATTCTGTTGGTTTATGTACTGCTTATGTACAATGCGGGCAAGTATATTGGAAGAGTTACGGAACGAGCGGAATATGCCGCCGCAAAGATGGAAAAGGTGGCGGACATTTCTAAAGAACTGGCAGCGCTTATCAGTATGAGTACGGATGAAAATATGCGGCGTGAACTACTGAAATTAAAAGAAAAAGTGGATTACAGTAATAACGTATCACAGAGTTTCACAGGGCAGTCAGAGGATGTTTTTTTAAAGAAGTTATATGACTTGCGTGAAGCAATGTCAAATGGCACAGGTGTGGATGTTTTAACAGCAAAAGTGAAAGATGCCGATGTGACATGGAATATGAGAAACAGTAACGGTTCAATTGGATAGCGGAGGGGTTCATTATGGATATAGGCGGTTTACAATGTCATGGTTGTGGAAGTATGAATGTAGAATTTGATTCCAAAACCAGAAAATTAATCTGCAATACATGTGGGAATGAAGAGTATTATTCAAGAGCAACATTAAATTCTAACAGCAAAGTAGCTTATGGCAGACAAAATGCGATCAAATTTTTTTTGGAAGGAAAATTTGAGGACTCGCGGCATTATGCCATGGATGTATTGAATATTTTAATGGATAATGCGCCGGCATTGTATATTATGAATTATTGTGAAGAATTTGTAACCAAGAATGACGGGGCGATGAAACGCTTTTTTTATCAGATACAGGATGTTGCGCTGGAATACGATGAGGTACAGGATTTGAAAAAGCTTTTAGTGGCTTCTACATACAGACTACAGGAATACGAGGAAGACATGATCAAGATGATTGCAGCAAATATGCAGTCTGATGAAGATGTCGAGGATTTGGGTGAATTTATTGATCAGATATGTCCATATCTGATATCAAAGAGAACATCTATGAATTATCTGACGGAAAATCTTGCGGATATGTATAAGGAGCTTGCAGGACATTGTAATATCCCGAAGACATGTTTCGCGTTGCTTAAATCAATAGAAACAAATCCGGATTCTCCATATATGAATGACGGATTTTATTTGAGGTCAAAGACCCAATATTTTTATGATAATTATGTCATTCCCATAGGGAACGTCATCAAAGAAATGAAAGACTCGGGACTCAGGGAAAAATTCGTAGATTCATATAACAAAAAATGTACCAAATTTATGACAGATTTTAAAAAGGAGGCTTAAAATATGGCTGAAACAGTACAAACCATTAATATTGACCTGTCGCAGCTGGAAAAAAAGGTAGACAATCTTCAGTCAGCTGCCAATCAATTAGGCAATATGATCAATGAAACCAGAAACGAGATTATTGCAACCAATAATAACATTCAGATTTTGTATCAGAAATTTAATGAAATGATGGATGACCAGAAAAAGCGGACGGCGCTGCAACAGGCATCTACGGAGATTGTCAGAGTAAGACAGGAATTAGAAAGTAATTATGGGAATTATAAGGTAATCAGAGAGACCATGCTTGGTGTGCTTCAGGCGACGGATCTGGCGCTTGTAAAGAAAGCTACTATTTCGAGAGTTTCGGAGGAATTGATGCTTTCAACGCCCAAGTACTGGCTGGCGCCGTGTCTGGTAGCAGTATCCGCATGGATCGGAAATGACAGAGATTTGGCGGAGCGGGCCATAGCGGAAGCTGTAAAAAGGGATGAAGAAAGAACCGCTATAACGATGGCTCTCATCTGCCGCAGGAATAACAGGGTTCAGACCTGTTATGAATGGCTTTCAATTTATTTTTCACATCAGGATTCAGCATGTTTTTCAGAAGGCAGCTTTGCATATATAGATGCCTATGTGAATGGCATATTTGGACCTGATGAGAAACATATGTGTGATGATTATGTTGCAAAATGGATGAATGAGGTCCGCGGCAACAGCAGTAACTTTGAAGAAGCGCAGGAAGAGCTGTGGAAAAATTATTGCAGCAGATTCAGTCTGGATATCGCGGCCTTATATCCTGATCTGAAGGATACTGTACAGGAATATAACAATATCAATGAATATGTGGGCAGGATTTTATCGGTTGATACCATAGCGGATAAAATGACTAAGATCAACAACGCATATGTCGATCCGAGCAGCCTAAAAGCCAAAATAGATAAAAGCCTGATCCAGTTGATCAGCAGATATAACGAGGATGAAGAACCGCTGCGTAAGGAAGAAGAATATTTGAAGGCAATAAAATATTTTGAAGGTGATACGGCAGCCGCAAAGCTGTCCATTGAAAAACTGGAATATGAAAGGAAGCAGCAGACATTAAATTTGGTTGAACAGATGTCCAATGTTATCATCACAGACAGGGATGTTGCCCCTTCAGAGAGAAAGACGGCGGTATCCTTTTTGAGCAGCTATATACGAAAGGGATTTAAAAAATATGTTACTGAGAAGAAGGAAAAATTCCCAAACCAGATTACGCTGAATGTTGACGGATGGACAGGAGCGTCTTCAGACGGTAACAACGCAGAGCAGCTTTGCGCGGATTTTGAAAGCAATATATCGGCAAGATGTGAATCAGATCTGGAAAGAGCAAGCAAAAGCAATGCCAAGATTATGATGATAGGGGCGGGCGTACTGGCGTTATTTGGAATTATATGTCTGTTTACGATGCTGCCTTTAGGTATACTTATGTTGGCAGGTTCCGGATTTCTTGTATATAAGGCGAATAAGAAAAAGAAAGATATTGCAAATAAAGTGGAATTAATCAAGCAGGATTATAGTACTAGAACCGTAGACGGCAAGAATAAAATATGCAATGCCTTGAAACAGTGGAAGGATGCTCAGGATGTCGTACATAATTTTGAGGGCGCGCCGATAAGGGAGATCGTAGCATAGAGTAGCATAGAAAGGAAAAGGAATAAAAGGATGGATAATAATTTTGAGGATGTTTTTGATGAACTTGAAGCAATGTTCGGTCAGGGAGAGTCGGAT
Source organism: uncultured Lachnospiraceae bacterium (assembly GCA_947174725.1). GTDB lineage: Bacteria > Bacillota > Clostridia > Lachnospirales > Lachnospiraceae > NK4A136. The sequence continues at coordinate 4,759 of CAMWKA010000066.1, forward strand.
ATACAGAAGATGGAGAAGGTGGTACTTACACAGAATATCGAGGGATTTGCAAGCTGTTTCCCTGACTGGGATCTGCATCCCCCGGTAAGGGACAGATAGTCAAAATAAAAATTCAGGGGGCGGCGTGATTGCTGTCCCTTTATCTTTTTAAATAAATATTGGCAAATAAATATCCGGAATAATGTTGACAAACTATGCGGAAAACCATAAACTTTTAAATTAGAGATGCTTGTGCTTATTTGAGCAGAAAGGCATTAGGATATGGAATAACGAATGGAGAACGATCATGGCAGAGAATAAGAAACTGGTGGAAGCGATCACTTCCATGGAAGAAGATTTTGCACAGTGGTATACGGATGTAGTGAAAAAGGCGGAGCTGATTGATTATGCAAGCGTGAAAGGGTGTATGGTCATTAAACCGGCGGGATACGCGCTGTGGGAGAATATACAAAAGGAGCTGGACGCGAAGTTCAAGGAAACAGGCGTAGAGAATGTTTATATGCCGATGTTTATCCCGGAAAGCCTTTTACAGAAGGAAAAAGATCATGTGGAAGGATTTGCGCCGGAGGTTGCCTGGGTAACGCATGGCGGATTGGAACCTTTGCAGGAGCGGCTTTGTGTCAGACCGACTTCAGAGACGCTGTTCTGTGATTTTTATAAGGATGACGTACATTCCTACAGGGATCTGCCAAAATGTTATAATCAATGGTGTTCTGTAGTGCGTTGGGAGAAGACTACAAGACCGTTTTTAAGAAGCCGTGAATTCTTATGGCAGGAAGGTCATACGGTACACGCAACGGCGGAGGATGCGGAAGAGCGGACGATCCGGATGTTGAATGTCTATGCGGATTTCTGTGAGGAGTATCTGGCAATCCCCGTGATCAAGGGCCGTAAGACGGATAAGGAGAAATTTGCAGGGGCAGAGGCTACATATACGATCGAAGCGTTGATGCATGACGGCAAGGCACTACAGTCCGGCACCAGCCATAATTTCGGCGATGGATTTGCAAAGGCATTCGGTATCCAGTATGCGGATAAGGACAATACATTAAAATACTGCCATCAGACGTCCTGGGGCATGAGTACAAGAATTATCGGCGGCATTATCATGGTGCATGGGGATGATTCCGGTCTGGTGCTTCCGCCCCGGATTGCACCGACACATATAATGGTGATTCCGATCCAGCAGAAGAAGGAAGGGGTTCTGGAGAAAGCGGCAGAGCTGAAAGACCGTCTTGTAAAGGCAGGATTTAAGGTAAAAGTAGACGACAGCGATAAGAGTCCGGGCTTTAAATTTGCGGAGCAGGAGATGCGGGGAATCCCTGTCCGTATTGAAATCGGACCCAAAGATATAGAAAACGGTAAATGTATTGTAGTGCGTCGTGATACCGGAGAGAAGATAGAAGTTGTTTTAGGCGAACTGGAAACAAAGGTAAAAGAGATCTTGGAGACCATGCAGAAGGATATGCTGGAGCGTGCCAGAAAGCATGTGGAAGCCCATACTTATGAAGCGAAGGAATATGATGAGTTCTGCGATATCATCAACAACAAGCCCGGCTTTGTAAAGGCGATGTGGTGCGGCGATGTGGCATGTGAGGAGAAGATCAAAGATGATACGACGGCAACCAGCCGCTGTATGCCATTTGAGCAGGAAACCATTTCCGATCACTGCGTATGCTGCGGACGCCCGGCGAAGAAGATGGTCTACTGGGGAAAAGCATATTAAGGTGAGATGCGGCGTTTTTAAATAAAACATAATATGGAAAGGCATGGTTATTAGTATGAATGTATTGGTGATTAATTGCGGAAGTTCTTCCTTGAAGTATCAGCTGATCGATTCCGAGACGGAGGCAGTGCTGGCAAAGGGACTGGCGGAGAGGATCGGCATTGAGGGAAGCTGCCTGACACATCAGCCGGCAGGAAAGGATAAAGTCAGGATCGAGGCAGCGATGCCGGATCATAATGAAGCGGTTCGACTGGTGATCGAGGCATTGACAGATCAGGAGCATGGTGTTGTAAGTTCTCTTGCTGAGATTGGCGCGGTAGGTCACCGTGTAGTGCACGGCGGAGAAAAGTTTACCAAGGCGGTTCTGATCGACGATGAGGTGAAGAAGGATATTGAGGAACTCAGTTCCCTTGCGCCGCTTCACAATCCTGCGAATCTGATCGGTATTGATTCTTGTAAGGCCAATATGCCGGATACCCCGATGGTGGCGGTCTTTGATACGGCGTTTCATCAGACGATGCCAAAGAAAGCATATATGTATGCGCTGCCATATGAATATTACGAAAAATATAAGGTGCGGCGATATGGTTTCCATGGAACCAGTCATGATTTTGTGTCGAAACACGCGGCAGAGCTGGTTGGCAAAGACAGAAAAGATTTAAAGATCATCGTCTGTCATCTGGGTAACGGCGCAAGTGTTTCCGCAGTAAAGAACGGTGAATGTGTCGATACCAGCATGGGTATGACCCCGTTAGAGGGATTGATCATGGGAACACGTTCCGGTGACATAGATCCGGCGATTATTGAATATATCTGTAAAAAGGAAGGTTTGACTGTGGAAGAGGTCAATGCTGTTTTGAATAAAAAATCCGGCGTACTCGGTCTTTCCAATCATCTTTCCAGTGATTTCAGGGATCTGGACGAAGCGGCGCAGGGCGGCAATGAATACGCGAAATTGGCGCTGGATACTTATTGTTATCGTGTCGCAAAATATATCGGCGCTTACGCAATGGCAATGCAGGGTGTGGATATCATTGCGTTTACGGCAGGCTGTGGGGAAAATAACTATGCGGTACGGGCAGGCGTATGTGAATACCTGAAATATCTTGGCGTAGTAGTCAATGATGAGAAATTGCACATCCGGGGAGAAGATCTGATTGTGTCTGAACCGGAGAGCAGCATTACTGTGATGATCGTTCCGACGAATGAGGAACTTTCGATTGCAAGGCAGACGATGGAAGTAGTGTGAAAAATAGACTTGTCTGTTTTTTGGCGGCAGTTTTTCATTTCTATTTAAGACGCAGCAAAGCTGCGACATGGTGATAAAATGATAAAGAATGTCATCAATGACAAAGAACGTCATCAAATGACAAAGAACGTCATCAAATGACAAAGAACGTCATTAACAAAGGAGACGGAGTATGGACGCAAATAACCTTAATAATGGAAGCATAGATCCGATGGCAGGAGAGGCACCGATTCCGGAGCAGGTGGTTACCCGTGAGGAGACAGATAAGAAATGTCCTAATTGAGGCGGGATTATGCAGTTT
>CAMWKA010000067.1 GCA_947174725.1 uncultured Lachnospiraceae bacterium
TCCACAAACAGATAGTCGCGACATTCATCCCCGATAAATACCGGGCAGTTGTCCGCCGGAAGGATTTTTCTTCCAAACACCCCGGAAAGGATCGCCGCAGCCCTCTCCGTCTCACACAGCCCATTTCTGCCACGGTTTTTCTTCTCCGCTCCTCCTCTCCGTCTGCCCGCGACCTGCATGGAAAGGCAGTATTCTCTGTGATGATGACGATTATAGATCTCATAAACGCTTTTCAACAACACATTTTCCCTGCGCAGCAACAGATACAGGCTTGTCCTTTGAAATCCATGCGGTATTTTACAGGAGTAATATTCTTCCGCAATCGCGCCCATCATAACCGCTGCATCGGAATATCTCCTCCCCAGTCTCTGCCATTGTTCCGATTCCTTTCTCCGCGCCAGATATTCCCCTCTGGATTCCCCTTCCCGCATTTCCTGTTGGTCAAATTTGGCAAAATTGAACGCAAGATCGTGAAACGCCTCCGCGTAATGCTCTATCCGGAGACGATTATAGCTTGAAAACACCCCTGTCGTATTTTTATGATCCCTGTCTTTCCCAATCAACGTATCCATCCCAATCATCCCTTTCCGTAATTTTCATCCATCAAGACTATAACAGAACGGCAATAAAAAAAATGTCATATCCCTGCATGAATATGACATTTTAATTCGACATATTTATTTTTATATTAGTCGTCCAGCCGGAATATAACCTCTCCGTCATAAACATAGCCTAATACTTCCTTGGCTACTTCCTCCGCGTACTTCTTCGTTTGCGTATAGATTTCAAGCTCCCGCAATTCATCCGTTCTTGCCTGCTCGTCAGCCAACTGTGTCTGCAGTACTGCGATCTCCGCCTGCAGCCGTTCTCTTTCCAAAACTTTAGGTCTGCCGCCTACATAAACCACGGCACAAAGAGCTGCCATTACAAGCATCGTGATCATCAGCATCGACTTATTCTTTTTCTCTTTGCGGAATGCTACCGTCTTCTTCAAATTCTTTTTTCCTTTCGCGCAAACGCTTCTTAAAACGCCTATACACCTTAACTATAGCCTTTTTTACGGGTTCCGTCAACATCAAAATATACTTTTTGAGTATTTTTTTTACTTTATTCATTATTTTCGCAAAAAACGGTACTGCGTATCTGCCCAAAAACAGGTGATATAAGAACATACCCGCGCCCGCCATCAGCGCGACACTGTAGCGGAATATTCCATGATTCATCACCCTCAGCAATTCAAAAGCGCTTGCCATGCATATGATCCAAAAAATAATATCTTCCAGCGATATCGCTATAATGTTATGCCTTACCACCCTCCGAAAGATCCGCAGCACATCATAGAGCGCCATCAACAGGATGCCCATACAAAAACATGCTATTCCCAACTGCAGTTCATGGTGTATGATCTCATCCATCAGCGGAACATCCTTGCAATCAGAGAACCTTCTTTTCCCCGGCTGGCAGCGGTATCGGAATATTGAAAAGCATCTACTCTTCCATCCACATCAACCTCGCCTTTCTCCAGCGTCAGTCTGCTTACGTGCAGCCCGTCTCCCCGGATCGTCAGCATCCCTCGCTCCGTCTCCAGAACAACCTCCTTCTCATCAAAAGATATGACGTCCGTCACGCCGCCGAGATTGGTGGTCTGACGGTTTGTGATCTGGATCTTATGCGTTTTCTTAGCATTCAGTTCTTCCATTTGCCCTGCTCTATCACACAGGCTGCCCTGCGGATGGTTCAACGTTAATAAAGTATATGCTGTATCAGCGGCCTCTATGCCCCTATCTTTCAAAGATACTTATACATATTTTCCGCGTCTTCCTTTTTCACGCTCTCCTGTATGGTAAGGACCTCTACCTTCGTCTCCTTGTTGCCGAACCCGATGGTAATGATATCTCCGGGCTTCACATTGGCGGAAGCTTTCGCGGGCTTGTCATTCACCATTACCCTGCCGGCATCACAGGCTTCATTGGCGACGGTCCGCCGCTTAATCAGGCGTGATACCTTTAAAAATTTATCCAATCGCATCCATTTCCTCTTTTCCGCATCTTAGCTTTCAATGTTACAACGCAAAAGCGGACAGCTCCGCTTGGAAGCTGCCCGCATCTGATCCCATCCGTAATTAGTTCACTGCATCCTTGAATGCCTTACCCGGTTTGAACTTCGGAGCCTTAGATGCTGCAATCTTCATCTCCTTACCTGTCTGAGGGTTACGACCTGTTCTAGCTGCTCTCTCTGATACTTCAAATGTACCAAATCCAACTAACTGAACCTTTCCGCCCTTTTTAAGCTCTGTTGTTACTGTGTCAGTAAAAGCTGCAACTACAGCTTCCGCATCTTTCTTTGTAATTCCTGCCTTATCAGCAACAGCTGCTACCAATTCTGTCTTGTTCATGATTGAACTCCTCCTAGATAATTAATATTTAACTTGTCCGCCTTCTAAAAAGCGCCATAAGTCTTTTATATTAGTTTTTTGGGAGTTTGTCAATATATTTCACCAGTTTTTCCCAATTTCATAAGAATTTGTAAGTAATTATAGAACATTTCGCTAATTTATTGGCAGTAGTGCCGAAAATGAGTAGCTGATATCCTTCGCCGAATCATCTATCGTAATCGTATAGCTCCTGGTCTGAAAACCGTTTTTCCTAAGAATGATGATATAAGAACCCTCCTCCTTTGGAAAGCTGACCGGTGCCAGTCCAATATAGCTTCCGTCTTTAAATACCTCAACCCCTTCCGGTCCCTCGATTGTGACCTTATATCCGGAAACGCTGATCGGAGTCCGGTCAGAAGAAGTCCCTCCTGAAGCCGTATTTCCGGAAACAGTGCTTTCTGAAGCCGTATTTCCTGAGACCGTATTTTCAGAAACTGTGTTTTCTGAAGCTGTGTTTTCTGAAGCCGTATTGGAGGAAATCTGATTGGTGGAAATATTATTCTCCGATTCGGAAGTTCCCCCATTCCATTCCATCGTAATATTCAAATTGGAATATTCTTCACTGACTCTGATATATTTGCTGATCGTCTGATATCCTTCCGCCACAACCACCATTTGATGAATCCCATAAGTCAGCTCCTGCTCCGTATCCGTATCGACGCGTCTTCCATCAATATAAACCTTGGCATTGGAAGGCGATACCGTAAATACCAAGACGCCGTACTTAGCTTCCCCCTGCCACTCGCTGACATCCCATTCATATTCTTCGTCTCCCACAACCGTAATCGTCTCCGTTCCGCTGCAGCCGGAATTGGATATCGTTACCTCATAAGTACCCTCCGGTACGGAAAGAAGCATGTCCTCGCTGACCTGATAGATCTTGGAATGATCCACCTCCAAAAAACCGCCAATGAAAAAACTGTCATTGGCAAGACGCAGATATCCATGACCGCGCTCCACAACAATACTTTCTATCATATGGTCATGGCCGCTCACCCGCAGAACATCCGCTGCATTGATATCCATCCGGTCGCCGATACCTTTCCCTGTGAGCACCACCACATCCTGCGCCATCCTGTATACCTCATTGTTCAATACCATATCCCTGCTGCCTGTCTCCATCGCAAACTGTTCCACCCAGTCAAACACAAATGTTTCCGAGGAAAGACGCAGGCTGTCCAGACGTTTCGCGCGATGTAGAAAATCCACATTTACGATCTCCCCGATCCGCACCTGTTCTAAAGATAGCGCTTGTCCATATTTATCATAATACGCTGTCGCCCCGTCATAGTTCAACGTATAATATTTGCCTAATTCCAGATTCTTAAAAGTAATCGTAGAAGCTTCCGTATTCTTGCTGATCACGATCGCCGTATCTCTGGAATCATAATTGCCGCTTGTCGCCGGCACAAAACCGGTGTCATAATTGCCTTGCTGAACCTCCGCTCCAGTCTCCGTTATCCGGGTGCACCCTGCCAGCAAAACCATACCGCAGCACAACAGAAGCAGATATAAGACTTGTACTCTTTGTAATTTAATCACTCTTTTGTTCTCCTCATAATTTTCGTTCCACAATTCTGTCTCTGAGATTTACATAACACATATTTTCCAACAAAGAGTCATGTAAGCCGGATTTAACTCTTTCATGTATGATTATATAACAGAGATTCCAGGAAGGAAACACCTTTCTCCCGAAGCGGTTCCTGCTCCATGATCTTCTTAAGCTTATCGGTATTACGTTCCATCACCACCGACTTACGCGAATTAATGTAAAAATTAACAATTTTCCAAAACTTTTCCGGATAAGAAAGCCGGTAAATCAACAGTTTTTTTTCTGCCTCGGAAAGTGTTCTTTCTTTTAGATAATTTTCGGCACAAACCTCTGCGCAGCCAAGATCCCATCCGTTTTTTTCCATTACTTTCCTGAAAAACAGCGAAAAATCCCTAATTCCACTGTCCCACTGAAATTTTTCAAAATTCATCACCGCAGGACCTGATGACGTAAAGACAATATTATGGTACTGAAAATCCCCATGACAAAAAGCGCCCTCTGCAAGGACTTTGCGATTATACTCGCTAAAATCTTCCCGTTCCAGCTGTTCTTCTATCGCCAGCGCCTTCTTTAGGAAAAAATCATAATTGACCAAAAGAAAATTCTCAAAATGACTCCTGTTGGCCCTGCCCCGGATAAATTTCTTTCCCCGTTTCAGTTCCGCATTACGCTTATGTATCTCATGCAAAAGTCCACTGTTTCCCTGCAGTGGGACATCCTCTACGTCAAGCGGCACGCGCATTGCTTGATGCAGCTTTGCCATATAGGTAAACGCCATGCCGATATCCGACATATCCGTAGGAACACACTCTTTCCCTTCATAATAGTCTTTCAGGAGATACGTATTCTGTTCCCGATCCCGACAAAGATAACTTCCCTCCTTATTCGGTATGTAAGCATCCAAAAGATACCCGGACTTCTCCCGTACCGTCCTGAGAAGTCGATCGATTTTTGCTATCCTTTCCTCCGTTCCCCGGTATTCCCTGAGCACTTTCAGTCCCTGATCTGTCTCACAAATAATCGCGCTTCTTCCCCTATAGGTACGGAGCACATTTAATTCATAATTTTCAAGTATACTGACTGCCCTGTCATTCATAGGATTACCGCCCTTTCCGCCCTTTCCGGCATACACTATCCTATGAATATTTTTGGGGGAATATTCCAAATTCTCAAAAGGGAGCATTTTCACGGCACATACTGCCGCATCAGATATTCCTTCGTGTTATGGGAAGGATCTCCGATCACATCCTGCAGCATCTGCTCCAGTATCATCCCCAGCTCCTGGCCAGGCTCTATCCCCGCCCGGATCAGATCTTTGCCGTTGACCGCAAGGCTTCTCAGCGATACGCACTGTTCTTCCTCTTTGATCTTCTGATAAATCTGACGTCCTTCTTTGACCGCGGCAAGTTTTTCCTCTTTCCGATATCCGCTCTGCGCCATGGTGTCAGCTTCATTGACCTCAAATAATGCCGGAAAATACTCCTCCCCGATCTGATGAATCGCACTTCGCATTGCTCTCTCCGTCGGTTCGATCCTCCTGTCGTGATAAGCAACCAGTCCCTTCACCATATTAATAGTATGATTATCAAATTTTAAACGTCTCAAAATTTCTTCCGCCATCCTACTGCCGCGTTCCGGATGCCCCCGGAAATGATCCACACCATTTTCATCCGTTGTCTTTGTCATCGGCTTGGCAATGTCATGCAAAAGCATGGCAAGTCTCAGGCTTTGATCCGCTCTAATATAGGAAAGAGCATGAATGGTATGCTCTCCCACTGTATAACAATGATGCGGATGATTCTGTGCAGTCGTCATCATCCGGTCAAATTCCGGCAGAAAATGAGCCGTCAGACCGCACTGATAAAAATTTCTGAACTGTTCCGGATGATCCGACAGTAAAAGCTTGACCATCTCCGTCTGGATACGTTCAGCGCTGATCTTTTTGATGGACGGCGCCAGTTCTTTCATGGCTGTCCATGTACGCTCCTCGATCCTGTAATCCAACTGCGCCGCAAATCTGACAGCGCGCATCATCCGAAGCGCGTCCTCTGAAAAACGTTCCCGCGGATCGCCCACGCAGCGGATCACATGGGCTTCCAGATCTTTCCTGCCGTCAAACGGATCCACAAGTCCCGAATCCGGATGGTATGCCATGGCATTGATGGTAAAATCGCGTCTTTTCAGATCCTCCTTCAGATCAGGAGTAAAGATTACTTCCTTCGGATGCCTTGCGTCCTCATAGGCTCCATCGATCCGATATGTCGTTACCTCATAACCCTGCCCCCGCTTCATAACGGTCACAGTCCCGTGCTGTATTCCGGTATCAATCGTTCTTTTAAAGATTGCCTTCACCTGAACAGGTGTTGCCGAAGTCGTGATATCCCAATCATTCGGCTCTTTTTTCAACAAGGTATCACGCACACATCCTCCCACAATGTACGCTTCATATCCAGCATCATTGATCTGACCGATAATTTCCTCTACCGCCTGCGGCAGCTTTATCCTCATCTTTGTACCCATTCTGCGAGCCTCCCTTGCGAACAGCTGATGCAGCCCAAAATGCTTCCCTGATCAAAATTGGTTCAATGCATCGATTACCCGCTCCTGTTCCGCCGTCGTCAGCCCATTATACATCGGAATCGAAAGCACTTCATCCGCGTATGCTTCCGTGATGGGGTAATCGCCTTTATGACATCCCAAATACGCGTATGCCTTTGAAAGGTGTGGCGGGATCGGATAATGTATAATGGTATCGATCCCCTGCTCCTTCAGATACTCTATCAATGCCTGTCTTTCTTTACACCGGATGACAAACTGATGATATACATGTCCCGCACCCTCTCTGCACTCCGGCAGGAGAATCTTCTCATTGTGAATCTCCCTAAGATACCTTTTTGCTATCTCCCTGCGTTCTTCCGTCAGCTGCGGAAGATGCTTAAGACGTACTGACAGAAGAGCGGCCTGTATCTCATCCAGTCTGGAATTCATACCGACCTCTTCATTGTAGTATCTGACTTTACTGCCATAATTACGAAGCATCCTGATCTGATCCCGATACTCTTCACGATCTGTCACGATCGCTCCACCATCACCGAAAGCGCCGAGATTTTTAGTAGGATAAAAAGAAAAACATCCGATATCTCCAAAAGTTCCCGTCATCCTGCCCTGATAATCCGCCCCATGGGACTGCGCGCAGTCCTCGATCAGTCGAAGATCATGTTTTCGGCAGATCTCCGTGATCTGGTCCATCTTCGCAGCCTGCCCATACAAATGCACCACCATAACAGCTTTTGTCTTATCAGTAATCTTCTCCTCAATCTTATCAGCGTTGATCTGAAAATATTCATCCGGTTCTACAAATACCGGCGTCGCGCCTGCGATCGTGATCGCCATGACCGTGGCGATATACGTATTGGCCTGTACGATGACCTCGTCTCCCTCCTGCAGTCCGACTGCCCGGCATGCCAGTATCAGCGCGTCCAGACCGCTTGCTGTCCCAACGCAATACTTTGCGCCGAGATAATCCGCAAATTCTCCCTCAAACCAGTCCAGTTCCTGTCCCATGATATACCATCCGGAACGAAGTACGCGGACTGCCGCATCTTCAAATTCTTTCTGAAATTTATAAAACCCTTTATCAAGACAGTTTGTCATAATCCGATCCATTTAGGAATCCTCCTTCATGATCTCTTTTTCATATTATATCCAATTTGTGTATAAAGAAGCGTGCCCAAACGGACACGCCCCGCATACTTTTATACCGTACAGAAAAGCTCATCAATCCTCATCGATTCCCTGACTTTTAATGTAATTCAGAACATCGCCAACTGTCTCAAAATTCTCCAGTTCCTCGTCCTCTATCTTAATACCATACTCTTCCTCCAAAGCCATAACCAGTTCCATCAATTCAAAGGAATCCGCTCTCAAATCCTGTTTAAATGAAGTATCCTCCGTAATGACTACACTCGGTGATACATGCA
>CAMWKA010000068.1 GCA_947174725.1 uncultured Lachnospiraceae bacterium
AAATTATGTAAAACTTACAAAAAAAATTTCGATCTGAGAAAATATTTTTTAAAAAATATTCACTTTCACAAAAAGCTATGTTATAATGAAAAAGGTAATTACTGGTAAGAAATTTATAAAATGGGTAGGGTTACAAATTTACTATGACAGAGGTGATGACATGATCAAGAAAGAAATGATTGCCATGTTGCTTGCCGGCGGTCAGGGCAGCAGATTGGGCGTACTGACAAGGAAGATGGCGAAACCAGCAGTTTCTTTTGGCGGAAAGTACAGAATCATTGATTTTCCGCTGAGCAACTGTATTGATTCAGGCGTTGATACGGTAGGCGTGCTGACGCAGTACCAGCCGCTTCGGCTGAATACGCATATCGGTATCGGTATTCCGTGGGATCTGGATCGTAATATCGGCGGTGTGACAGTGCTTCCTCCGTACGAGAAAAGCGCGAACACAGAGTGGTATACCGGAACGGCGAACGCAATTTATCAGAATATTGCGTATATGGAAAGCTTCAATCCGGAATATGTATTGATTTTATCGGGCGACCATATCTATAAGATGGATTATGAGGTTATGCTGGATTTCCACAAGGCGAATGGCGCAGAAGTGACGCTGGCAGTTATGCCGGTTCCTCTTGAGGAAGCAAAGCGTTTTGGTATCGTCATTACAGATGATAATCACAAGATCGTTGATTTTGAGGAAAAACCGGAGCATCCGCGCAGCAATCTGGCTTCTATGGGTATCTACATTTTTACATGGAAGACGTTAAAGGAAGCGCTGATCGCCAAGGCGGATCAGCCGGCGCTTGACTTTGGCAAGCATGTCATTCCGTACTGTCATCAGAATCAGGCTCCGATCTATGCGTATGAGTACAATGGATACTGGAAGGACGTTGGAACGCTTCATTCTTATTGGGAAGCCAATATGGAGTTGATTGATATTGTTCCGGAGTTTAATCTTTATGAAGAATATTGGAAGATCTATACCAAGTCGGATGCGTTGCCACCGCAGTATATTTCAGCGGACAGTGTGGTAGAACGAAGCCTGATCGGTGAGGGGGCGTCCATCTATGGCGAGGTGTATAATTCCATCATCGGATGCAATGTTGAAATTGGAGAAGGCACGGTCGTAAGGGATTCCATCATTATGAATGAGACAACGATCGGCGCTCATTGCGAATTAAACAAAACGATTATAGCAGAGAATACTACGGTAGAAGATGATGTCCGGACCGGTATTGGCGAGGAAGTAGATAATGAAACAGACCCGCATATATACAATCATGGACTTGTCTGCATCGGAGAACATACCACGGTTCCTGCAGGCGTTACAATCGGTAAGAATACGGTTGTATTTGGTGAGACGGATGCTTCGGATTATCCTGATAAGACCCTTGCCAGTGGTAAATCTCTGATAAAGGAGGGCGATAAAGCATGAGAGCGATGGGTATCATTTTAGCCGGCGGCGGCGCGAAACAGAGTAGAATGGGAGAACTTGCCGGCAGACGTGCCGTGGCGGCAATGCCGATTGCGGGCAGCTATCGAAGCATTGATTTTTCACTTAGTAACATGACAAACTCCCATATTCAGAAGGTTGCGGTTCTGACACAGGACAATGCAAGAAGTTTAAATGAACATCTGAGTTCCTCCAAATGGTGGGATTTCGGCAGGAAGCAGGGTGGCCTGTATGTATTTACACCCACCAGAACGGCGGAAAACAGTGACTGGTATCGTGGCACGGCAGACTCGATTGCGCAGAATCTGGAGTTTTTGAAGGACAGCCATGAGCCTTATGTGGTGATCGCTTCCGGTGACTGCGTTTATAAGATGGATTACAATAAGGTACTGGAATATCACATCGAGAAGAAGGCTGATATCACAGTCGTATGCAAGGAATTTGGCAACGATGTCAATGTAGAGCGGTTCGGCTGTGTAAAGATGGACGAAGACGGAAGGATCCGGGAATTTGAAGAAAAACCGGTAAAAGCCAGTTCACACACCATTTCCTGTGGTATTTATGTGATACGTCGGAGGCAGTTGATTGAGATGATCGAAAAAGCTGCCGAAGAAGGACGGTATGATTTTGTAAATGACATCTTGATTCGTTATAAAGACTTAAAGAGAATCTATGCGTACAAGACGACGGATTACTGGAAAAATATCTCGACGGTTCAGGATTATTACGATACCAACATGGATTTCCTGAAGCCGGATATTAGAAATTATTTCTTTAAGCAGTATCCGGATATTTATTCCAAAATTGATGATCTTCCGCCTGCAAAGTACAATGTGGGAGTACAGGTGCGTAATAGTCTGATCTCCAGCGGAAGCATTATCAACGGAGAAGTTGAAAACTCAGTCATTTTCAAGAAGGTATTTGTAGGGAATAACTGTACTATAAAAAATTCAATCATCTTAAATGATGTATATATTGGGGATAATACGCATATTGAAAACTGCATCGTGGAGAGCCGTGATACCATACGTGCCAATTCATTCCACAAGGGAGAGGACGGAATCAAGGTAGTAGTAGAGAAGAACGAACGATATGTCATCTAAAGTTGAAACATCAAAAGACGAAACATCAAAAGATGAAACATCTTTTGGGGAAATATCTTTTGATGAAACATCTTTGGTAGTAAGGGGGTAAGCGGATATGACAATAACCGATGTTCGGGTTCGCAAAGTTGAAAGAGAAGGAAAGATGAAGGCCGTTGCTTCCATCACAATTGATGGCGTGTTCGTAGTGCATGACATCAAGATCATTGAGGGAGACAGGGGATTATTTATCGCTATGCCTAGTAAGCAGGCGCAGGATGGTACTTATCGGGATATTGCTCATCCGATTACCACAGAGACCAGAGAGATGATACAAAAAACGGTAATTAGTAAGTACAATGAAGCGCTGGCAGAAGAGTAAAATCACAATCTGTGCAATCACAGATTGTGATTACAGATTAGTTTTGCCGGAGCAACGAAACACAGAAGGGGCTGCCAAATGGCAGTCCTTTCTTTTATGCAATTTCAGAGAAATTATTTATAGATATACCGTCCGGTTTATGCTAATATAAATAAGGTGTAAAAGCACCATAAATGGTATGGGACGATGCCTGCGGCAGCATACAACAAAAAGCTTACGCTTTTCGTTGTCAAGAATCGCAGGCTGTGGAAAGGTGTGGTTAGATTGAAAAATAAGATGGATATCTTATTTTTCAATCGGCAATTTGAGTCAGAGCCTCAAATTGCTTTGATCGCAGATGAGAAACCGCCTGCGCGGATTTCTCATCGCGTGTCATCGCAGCAAGCTGCTCTGACATGGGGGATTAGTATGTATATCATTGCAGGCCTGGGCAATCCGGGCAATCAGTATCGTAATACAAGACATAACGTGGGATTTGCGGCAGTTGATTACCTTGCAGATCGGTATCAGATCGATATCGGCGAGGTCAAGCATAAGGCGTTATCCGGTAAGGGAAGGATCGGCAGTGATCGGGTGGTCCTTGTAAAGCCTATGACATTCATGAATCTGAGCGGGGAAGCGATACGCCAGATCACGGATTATTATAAGATCGACGTGACGGAGGAGCTGATCGTGATCTATGACGATATTGATCTGCCGCCGGGGCAGCTTCGGGTGCGGAAGAAAGGAAGTGCAGGCGGACATAATGGGATCAAGAACATCATTGCGCAGCTTGGCACGGAGGAGTTTAAGAGGATCAGGATCGGCGTAGGTGAGAAGCCCAAAGGATATGATCTGGCGGATTATGTGCTGGGACATTTTTCTAAAGAAGAAAGCGTGCTGATGGAAGAAAGCTGTCAGCGGGCGGCGGAGGCGGTATGCATGATCATGGAGCAGGACATTGACGCCGCGATGAATGCATATAATAAAAAAGTTTGATGAATAGAGACATAAAAAACAGTCGTAGCTTGGAGGCTAACCATGGAATTGCTTCATTTTCCGCTGCAGGGCGCGGAATGGTATCTGCGCATGCAGGAACAATTACATAAGGATCGTGTCCGTATTGCGGTAGGAGGCTGCGTGGATGCACAGAAGCTTCATCTGATCTCGGCGTGCAACGCACCGTTTCAGACAGGGCTCATCATTACCTACAGCGAGCTGCGGGCCAGAGAGATCTATGAGGAGTACCGCTTTTATGATAAGAATGTCTATCTGTATCCGGCAAAGGATCTGATTTTTTATCAGGCGGATGTGAACGGCAAGCAGATGGTAATTGACAGGATGCGGGTATTCAGGGCGATCCTTTCCGGCGAACAGATGGTGATCGTTACCACATTTGATGCGCTGATGGAGCCGGTTCTCCCTAAGGAAGTTCTGGAGGATCATGTCATCACCATAGTAAAGGGCGGTATCGTGGAAGAGAAGGCAGTTGCGCTCAAACTGACAGCTATGGGATATGAGCGAAATTATCAGGTAGAGGGTCCCGGACAATTTTCTATCCGTGGCGGTATTATGGATATCTTTGATCTGACACAGGAGAATCCCTGCCGAATCGAGTTGTGGGGAGATGAGGTGGATTCGATCCGAAGCTTTGATGTTTTAAGCCAGCGTTCCATAGAAACGCTGGATGAAATCACGGTCTATGCTGCGACGGAGATGATCCTTTCAGGTACGCAGAAGGCAGAGGGTTTTCGTAAGATCGAAGCAGATGCGAAAAAGATGATGGAGCGTTACAGGACTGAGTTTAAGACGGAGGAAGCGCACCGGATCAGCCTTTTGTTAAAGGATCTGGAACATCAGCTTTTGGAGATGGACCAGATGACCAATCTGGAAGGGTATATCCATTATTTTTATCCGGATACCATTACGTTTTTAAAGCTGTTTGATGAGAGACAGCTTTGCATTTATCTGGATGAGCCGGCGCGGATCAAAGAACATGCGGCGGCAGTAGAGCTTGAGTTTCGCGAGAGTATGATGCATCGTCTGGAAAAGGGATATATTCTGCCCGGACAGATGAATATCCTGAGAGGAGTGGAGGAGACGGTAGCAGAGCTTTCGGGAAGACGCAGTGTCTCGCTTTATGGGTTGCTGGGAAGTGACACACTGTTTGATTATGATGATTCCTATACATTGAATACAAGGAGCGTACCGTCTTATCATGGCAGCTTTTCCGGTCTTTTGGAACATTTGACGGGATTAAAGAAACAGGGATACCGGGTGGTCATCTTATCAACCTCCAGAACCCGTGCCCAGCGTCTTGCGAAGGACATTACCGAAGAAGGCGTGGTTGCAAGTTATACGGAAAATGGGGAAAAGAAACTGCAGTCGGGAGAGATCGTCACTTTTTATGGAAGGCTTGGGACGGGATATGAATATCCGGGGCTGAAGTTTACGGTGATTGCCGAGACGGATATTTTCGGACAGGAAGTTAAAAAGAAGAAAAAGCGTGTGAAATATACCGGCGGAACGAAGATCCGCAGCTTTGACGAGCTGCATGTGGGCGACTATGTGATCCATGAGGATTATGGGATCGGTATCTACCGGGGAATTGAGAATATCGAAGTGGCGCATGTCCGTAAGGATTATATGAAGATAGAATATCGGGAAGGGGGCATCGTTTATGTCTTGGCGACTGCACTGGATATCATCCAGTTTTATGCCGACCGCGATGCGAAAGCGCCGAAGCTGAACAAGCTGAATACGCAGGAATGGAAAAAGACCAAAGCAAAGACAAGACTTGCCGTCGGGGAGGTTGCAAAGGAGCTGGTGTCCTTATATTACCGACGTCAGCAGAAGTCGGGATACTGCTATTCCAAGGATACGGTGTGGCAGAAGGAATTTGAAGAGATGTTTCCTTATGAGGAGACGGAAGATCAGTTAAATGCCATCATGGCGGCAAAGGACGATATGGAAAGCAACAAGATCATGGATCGTCTGATCTGCGGGGATGTGGGCTTTGGCAAGACGGAGATTGCGATCAGATCGGCATTTAAGGCGGTACAGGAGGGCAAGCAGGTTGCATATCTGGTGCCGACCACGATCCTTGCGCAGCAGCATTATAATACCTTTCTTGGACGGATGAAAGAGTATCCGGTCAGGATAGATATGCTTTCTCGTTTTTGCACGGCGAAAGAGATCCGGACCACGTTATCCGATTTGAAAAAGGGACTGGTGGATATCGTGATCGGAACACACAGGCTGCTTTCCAAGGATGTGGAATTTGCGGATCTGGGACTTCTGGTCATTGATGAGGAGCAGCGTTTTGGTGTGACGCATAAGGAAAAGATAAAACAGATGAAGGAAAATGTTGACGTACTTACCCTGACGGCGACGCCGATTCCCAGAACCCTGCATATGAGTATGATCGGGGTGCGTGATATGAGTGTCTTAGAGGAAGCGCCGCAGGACCGTCTGCCGATCCAGACGTATGTGATGGAGTACAATGAAGAGATGGTCCGGGAGGCGATCGTGCGTGAGCTGGCAAGGAAAGGACAGGTTTATTATGTCTTTAACCGTGTGGAAGGCATTGAAGAGATGACGAACAAGATCGCGAAGCTTGTGCCGGAAGCAAGGGTCGCATTTGCCCATGGACAGATGCGGGAGACGGAACTGGAAAATATCATGATGGATTTTATCAAACAAAAGATAGATGTTCTTGTTTCCACGACGATCATAGAAACAGGACTGGATATTCCCAATGTCAATACGATGATCATACATGATTCGGATACCTTCGGACTCTCACAGCTTTATCAGCTCCGGGGAAGGGTAGGACGCTCCAATCGGACTTCTTATGCATTTTTGATGTATCGAAAGGATAAGCTGTTAAAGGAGGTTGCGGAGAAAAGACTGACAGCGATCCGTGAGTTTACGGAGCTTGGCAGTGGTTACAAGATCGCCATGCGGGATCTGGAGATCCGGGGAGCGGGAACACTGCTTGGAAAGCAGCAGCATGGGCATATGCAGGCGGTTGGGTACGACTTGTACTGTAAGATGCTGGAGGAAGCGGTCAGAGAGGAGCAGGGATTGGAAAAGGTTACTGATACCGCAGTCTCTGTCGATCTGGATGTGGATGCATATATTCCTCAGGAGTATATTGTTAATGAGGTGCAGAAGCTGGATATCTATAAGCGGATCGCGTCGGTACGCAGCGAAGCGGACTGTGATGAGATGCGTGACGAACTGCGCGACCGCTTTGGCGCAGTACCCGATCAGGCGGAAAATCTTCTGCGGATCGCTTTGCTTAAGGCGATGGCGGGAGACCTTTATATTACGGAGATCCGTGGAAAAGCGGGCAGGGTACGTATCATGATGCAGCAGAAGGCTCCGGTCATGATTGAAGAGATCCCGGTTCTGCTCAATGAATATGCCGGCGATCTGAAAATGCAGCTTCAGGGACTTCCGGAGTTTATCCTGACCTATGAGATCGACGGACTTGTGGAAAAGGATGAAAAGCTTTTATTAGACCAGACAGAACGGCTTCTGCGGAATATGAGGATGTTGTATCCGGGACAGAAGGTGCCTGGCATGAAGGATGCATAAGGAAACGGCAGGAAAAATATAGAAAAAATGTAAAATTATTAGTATTATGCTGAAAAGTATGTTATACTGAATATATTATACAAAAGGTAATTGCGAAAGAGTTATGCAAACCTCATGGACAGAATTGTGGAATGAAAAATAATAAAGCAATTGTTTCGCAAACGCCTATATATGATACAAGAAAAAGATGTGGGAGGATAGAGATGGACAGTATGGATAATATGAAAGATTGTCCTCAATGTGGAGGTAAAGTTCTAAGTACGGCTAAGTTTTGCGGGGATTGCGGATATCGATTTCCGGCAGAGGAGACAGTGCAGTCGCCTGTTGAAAAAGATTCTATTAATGAGATAAAGATCCCTGCGCCGCCAAAGATCGAAAGTTTTGTTGCACCTGCGCAGCCGGCAGGTAGCGGTCTTGGAGCATCAACACCGGAGCAGCCGGTAAATA
>CAMWKA010000069.1 GCA_947174725.1 uncultured Lachnospiraceae bacterium
CCTTTTTTTTTTCAAGCAGAACACGGCATACGAGATTCATGAGCGTCTCGTGGGCGCGGAGATGTGTATAAGAGCCCGATTTAAAACCTTTCAACAGCTGTAAGTGTTTTGTAGATTCTCCTTGTGCTATGATAATGACAGAACCAAAGGAGACAGATTGAAAAATCAAAGATTTTTCAATCGCAAATTTGAGCCAGAGGCTCAAATTCACAGGTTACGGAAAGGCATGGTGATTAATTATGAAATCTATTCTTGAAATTGAATCTTTGAAAAAATATTACGGAAAGGCAAAATCCCAGACAAAAGCACTGGACGGTATTACATTTCAGGTGATGCCGGGAGAGTTTTTAGGCATTATGGGAAGCAGCGGATCGGGCAAATCCACCTTACTAAACTGCATTGCCACTGTGATCCAGCCCAGCAGCGGCAGCATCACAATGAACGGCAGACAGGTACAGACGCTCCAGGGAAAGGCGCTGGCGGATTACCGCGGAAAAGAGATCGGCTATCTATTCCAGAACTTTGAGCTGCTGGATAACCTGACCGGGCGCGAAAATATCCTGCTCCCACTGTCTCTCCATGGTGTATCAGAAAAGGAAAGCAATCAGCGGCTGGAGCGGCTGGCATCCTATCTGGAAATAACGGACGTCCTGAATAAATTTCCGTCACAGATGTCCGGCGGACAGAAACAGAGAATTGCTGCTGCCAGGGCGTTGATCCTGAATCCGGGTATCATCCTGGCAGATGAACCAACCGGCGCTCTGGATTCCAAAAATGCAAAAGCATTGATGGAAAAGATTTCCGGACTGAATCAGGACGAAGACGCTACGATTCTGATGGTAACACATGATTCCAATGCAGCCAGCTATTGCTCGCGGATTCTGTTCATTCAGGATGGCGTTATCTTCCATGAACTTCGGCGGAATATCCCTGAGGAATCCCAGCAGGAGTTTTACTCCCGGATTTTGAAGGTAATCGCACAGTTAGGAGGTGGCAGTGCAAATGTTCTTTAAATTAATTTCCCGCAACAGTAAAAGAAACCGGAAAGAAAACGGACTGTTTTTCAGTTCGCTCCTGGTTTCCATCATTGCATTTTATATTATTCTGTCACTTCCGAAACAGGATGTGATGATCTTTCTGACCCGGATGGAAAGCTATGCGGTAAATAAGCTAATGATGATGATTCCTGCATTTTTTGCTATGACCCTGTTTATTTTGTTTTTCCTTATTTACTATGCCAGTAAATTCCAGTTGGAACGCCGTCGGCATGAACTGGGCGTCTATCTGATGATGGGAATGCGTCGAATCAAATTGTTGGCAATGCTGCTGGCGGAGGATCTCCGAAACAGTGTTTTCTCGCTGCTGATCGGATTGCCTGTTGCGGTTCTGCTGTCGGAACTGATCAGTCTCATCACGACCCGGTTGGTAGGACTCGGAATCGTTGGTCACCAATTTTCCTTTTCGTTGGATGCGGTATTGTGGACAGCCGTAGGATTTCTCCTGATCAAATTCGTGGCATTCTTTATTCTCAGTGTCAGAATCAGCAGGCAGGAAATCGGTTCGCTGATTGTGGATACACCGGATGGCGTGAAAAAGCAGCTGCCTGTGGTTTTCTATGCGCTCTCACTTTTGGCCGGCATTGTCTGTCTGGTCACGGCCTATGCTATGGCCATTCATGGGGAGGCCTGGAGGGGTCTCAGGATGATGGGGCTGACTCTTTTTCTTGGCATTCTTGGTACGCTCGCGCTCTTTTGGGGACTTCGTCTCCCCATCGGCTTTGCCGCGAAAACCGGAAAAACGGACCGGCAGCTCCATGTATTTAATTTGCGCCAGATACAGGAAACTGTTATTCATCGTTCCGGTATGCTTGCCATCTGCTCTCTGCTCATTTTAGCTGCTCTGTGCTGTTTCGGGGCTGGTGTAGGAATTTTCCGTTTCTATGGAGATTCTACGCACATTCTGGATTATACCTTTGAATGCAGTGAAAACTATACTGATACGGCAGCGATCCGGCAGACGTTAGCCGATTATCGGCTGGATACCCGGTTTTCTGATTTGTTTGAGCTGAAAGTAGGGCATATCCGAACAACTGAGGACCATGACAATGCCTTCCAAATGGAAACCGTCATGTCTGCTCTGCGTGAATCGGAACCTTCCACGGAAAGGGAGATACTGCTGAACAACCTCTCCTATGCAACCTATCCGTATCTTATTTCCTTGGGCGATTATAATAAACTCCTGACCATTGCCGGTCTTCCGGTCTTAACGCTGGATGCAGACGAAGCGGCTGTTTATATAGATAGTGAATTTACTGCCAATGATAATAGAACAAAACTGCTTAACAACATTCTGGCAGCAGGGCCGGAAACCCGTCTGGGTGGAGATACGCTTTATCTGACGGGAACGGTGCAGACCACCGATATTGTTACAGACCGCTCCATTACATTGTCCTTTGCACTGATCCTCCCGGATAAAACCTTTGAATACTACACCCAGGGATACTACAGCGTCTATCTCAACGGTGTTCTGGACAAAGGTGCGACAGAAAATGCAAGTCTTATGTCTGCAATTTCGGATATGAACGATCAGCTGAATGGAACGGGTTTACATTACGAAAGCTATCTGCAAAATATGGGGCGGCAGCTGTTCTATATGGTGTCGGCCAGCTACATCACTATTTATCTGGCGATTATTTTCCTGATTATTGCAAATACGGTCATTGGCGTCCAATTCCTCATCGGACAGCAGAAATCCAGCCGCCGTTATCGGACATTGATCCATCTGGGAGCAACCCATACCACGCTTTGCCAATCTTCCAGGAAACAGATCAACTGGTATTTCGGTGTCCCCGTTGTGGTGGCAGTGTTCAGCAGTTTGTTTGGCGTCAGGGCATTGTTTACAGGTATTTTGTCCTACAGTGCCAAAAACAACCTGTCTGAGATGATGATCATTTCCGTTGCTATGATTTTGGTACTCTGTGTGATAGAATATATTTATGTCGCAGTTGTGAAGCGTTCAAGCGACCATTACCTTCTGACACTGATGGTGCCGGAACGGGAAGAATAGATTTACAGATTATGGAAAAGAAAGGGGGAAGGCTCCATGAAACATATTGCCATTGCAGAAGATGAAATTCTCATGCGGGAAGAATTATCTGATATGTTGCGTAAGGCAGGATATCAGGTAAGTGAGATATCCGAGTTTAAGGATGTAACGGGGCAGCTTCTGGCGCTTTCCCCCGATCTGATCCTTTTGGATCTGAACCTGCCCGGGACCAGCGGCTTCCAGATCTGCCGGGAAATCAAGCAAACCAGTTCCCTTCCTGTCCTTGTTCTTACCTCCCGTGACCAGCTCCGTGACGAACTGCACGCACTGGATCTGGGGGCAGACGAATACCTGACGAAGCCTTGCAGAAAAGAACGGCTTCTGGCCCGTATTTTTAATGTGCTGAAACGATACGAGGGCAGGTCAAATCTTCTGGAGGGAGCAGGCTTCCTTTTGGACCGACAGACCTACACCCTTTATATCAACAACAGCTCTGTCATTCTCCCAAAAAACCAGGGAAAAATCCTTGAAGTGTTTCTGACACATGGAAATGAAATTGTATCAAAGGAAGAACTGTGTCTTGCAATCTGGGGGACCACGGAATTTATTGATGAAAATGCCGTACAGGTTAATCTGACACGGCTCAAAAAGACCATGGCAAATCTGATGATGCGCCAGCAAATCGTTCCCGTCCGCGGAATTGGCTACCGGCTTGTAGCGGAAGGAGAATCGCTATGAAGCATAGCATGAAAACAATACGGTCAAATATCCCCTGGCTTTTACTCCTGTTTTGCATTGACGCCTTTGCGGCGCTGCTTTTATGGATCGCTGATGTTCAGGCATTTTACGCCATGACAGCGGTGATCGTGCTTGCCACGGTTCTCTTATTTTCTTTGGTATGCTTTCTGATCGTCCACCAGGAACGAAAAAAAGAGCAGGCGTTTCACGCCTTCCTATACAACCCGGATGAGTATCATGAGGAACTTTTGCTGGAAATCGTCAGCGTGGCCGAGCGGGAATCCATTC
This sequence comes from uncultured Lachnospiraceae bacterium, assembly GCA_947174725.1. Taxonomy (GTDB): domain Bacteria; phylum Bacillota; class Clostridia; order Lachnospirales; family Lachnospiraceae; genus NK4A136. Next base: position 4,072 of record CAMWKA010000069.1, read on the forward strand.
GTCTCCTAGGGAAAACCCTGCGGGACAAGCATCTGGCTTATACAGAGCTGGAAACACAATTGGCGGATTATGAGGAATATGTGGAATCCTGGGCGCATGAAACCAAGACGCCCCTCTCTTTGCTGACTTTTCTTATGGACAACCGCAGGGATGAATTGCCCCCGTCAGTCAGTTTCAAGCTGGATTATATTCGTAATCGAATGCAGGAATCCATTTCCCAGATGCTGTTCTATGCGCGGTTAAAAAGCGCAAGGAAGGATTACCTGTTTGAGCATATCCCCCTCCGCGCCTGCATAGAGGACTTGCTGGAAGATTACGGTCCGCTGTTGGAAGAAAAGCAGTTTCAGATTCAGCTTAACCTGTCTTCTGATACGGTCTATTCTGACCGGAGAGCGCTTTACTTCCTCCTTGGACAGATAATAAGCAATTCCATAAAATACTGCGGTGCGGAGCCGGAGCTGTGCTTTTCGGCTCTCCAAAGGGATGACGCCTATGTATTGAGTATCAAGGATAACGGCATCGGCGTCCGAAGCTGTGACCTGCCCTATATCTTCGAGAAGGGATTTACCGGCGATTCCGGCGAAGGGCGGAAAAAGGCCACCGGTATGGGACTGTATCTTGCGAAGGAAACTGCAAAAGAATTAAATGTGACCCTGAACGTCCATTCCGAGTGGGGGCAGGGTTTTGAAATTCAGATTTCGTTTCCCATAGTTAAGGCAGAATAAACTGAAAGTTATCTAACCAAGCTGTATTTTACCGTCTACTATATCAGAAATCACTTCGACCAAAAACTCATGTTCCCTTTCCCACCATAGGGAGGGGTGCAGGGAGCTATATTATCTTTCTATGCCATATTCTGAATGAAGAATTATTTCTTTTCCCTTACTTTTAGCAAACTCTATTTCTTTTGAAACCTGATCACCAATGTATCCTTGAATATCAACAACATAAATGGCATCCGAAAGTTCAATTTTCATAAAATGTGCCTTTTCGAGAAACCCTCTCTCCGTCTCCGAAATCTCCATATTATCTGCACTATATACACATTGTAAAACATTTAAATGATGTTTCGTTTCTAACAGGAATGCTATTCTTTGCATTTCTTTCTCAAATTTCATGCTTCCACATATTGTTACTGTCTTCATAATTTATTCCCTTTATCAGCTTTGTAAATGAACTGCCGATCACTTAGTTTTCATTGATTGCATATAAGGCAGCCAGTCGAATTTGTTTGAGCAATTCATTTGACAGGTTTTCATATTCATTATCCAACCCTTTCTCATGTGCACTGTAGGGCGGTCCGTCATTCCAAGAACCCATCGCGCCAAACACATCCGCTTTAGAAGAAGCATAAAACATTCTCCTGTTTTCTTCTGAAAGGTCCGGTAAATGGATTGGTCTGCCACCAGGATATTGATCCGGTATCTCGCTTTTACCGCTTAAAATGTCATGCGCATTACAAAAAATATCTCCGAAGTTTTTAAATTCAATTTGATCCGCAAATTTACCTATTTTTAAAAGGATATTCCTAAATTCATTACTATTATTTTCAAACTGCGGTATAGTGGAGGGGGGATTATCCCATTGATATTCCTGATATACAACATTCCATTTCTTCTGGTCCTTGTCAAATTCCCACGTTGCAATCCAATATGTGACCAGATCATTCTTATAAGCAGTAAGAATACATGATCGATTTACATTGGAAAATCCTAACAGTGCTCTATCCGGAGCTTGTAAAGGAGTAAGGAATTTGATATCAAAAACTCCCTTTTCCATACAATATCTGAACCATTCCTGAGGAGCATCCGCTTCAGCGGATTTTTCCCGGAAAAGCGTTTTATGCGGAAGAAAACAGAATTTTATAGAATTTACATAGTCATCGCACAGATATGTAAACTCTTTCTTTGTTGTTATTGCATTTCTCGCTGCATTCACCAGCATACAGATTTGATGCATCTCGCCATTCATAAGCGTATCTCCCTACCTGCAAAAATCCATTGTCCTGCGCATGATGTCCTTTAAGGTTTCAAGATTACTCAAAGTATCATCACATTCAAGGGAATGATCACAGCCATCATAGACCGTCAGCGGAATGTGATTTTCATCGGAAAGCCGGATGATCTCATCCGTATCGCTCCATGGGTCCGCCGTCCCAATAAACCCGATTGCATGATCCGGCGCACAAAGATAGGTCTGTGCCACAGGCGTATACAAGATGTGCCTTGCATGTTTTAAACCATATTTCGCAGCATATGATGTTGCAATGACCGTACCAATACTTTTTGATACAAAAAGAATATCGTCATATTCAGCCCAAACGACGTCTGCAAGCTCGGTTTCCGCTTCCAAAAACAGCGTTTCAAATGTCTCTTTCATTTTCTTCTCATCGCCACGGATATTTCCGGCTTTATAGGTGTAGTTCACCTTTCGGTAATTGGTATATCCCGCTTCGCAGGCGACCGCCCTACTGTAGTACAGAAGGGGTTTGTCGCAATGGTATCCTACGCCCGGAAAGTAAATTGCTATCTTTTTCATAATATTTCCTTTCGATTCCTCATTGTATTGTTTTTCCCTGTCACAGGGCTACTTATCCATCATTCTTTACCATTCTTCGGAACGCCTCTTCCAACGGTTCCCAATCCGGATTTCTGTCATCTTCCATGGATTCCGCAATCTCCAGAAGAATCACATGCCCGCCGGGACGCTCAAAGTTCTTAATAAATACCTATATCAACGCAGAGCAAAACGCCTCTATCTTTGCATCATTCTCTTCTTTTTCCTTATCCTTTGGATCTATCAAAATAAGCTCAGCCTCAAATTTCTCAATGCCAAGATGCTTTTTCATTTTATCAGTTGCTTTATCTGCACCACCGCCACTATAGCATGTAAAAACAGCTATTTTCTTATCCTTAACATCTGGATTTTCATTAATAAAAGTTCTAAGCGGAGGTACAAATGTGCTTGCCCACACAGGTGTGCCAAATATAATCCGGTCGTATTTCTCGATGTTAAATTCATAAGGCTGTAGTGCCGGGGTTTCGCCCATAACAGCACTTTTACCGCCCCAGAAAAACTTCTTAGCGCCTTTATCCGGATACGCTTTCTTTGGCTCAATTCTGATAATATCTACTTCTCCTAAGGTTTTTATCCTCTCTGCAATTTTCTCTGCTACATATGCTGTATTACCTGACAGGGAATAATATACGATTGCTGTTCTCATTGATTTCCCTACTCCTTTCTTTGCATCCAATATTTTTCAAATTTTGTCTTGCATTTTCCCACACATTAAAATCAATCGGAATCAATCCAAACATTTCTTCATCGCCCAGATGGCTCCGGCTTCATTACACTACTTTACCGTCATTCTTTACCATTCTTCGGAATGCCGCTTCCAACGGTTCCCAATCGGGATTTCTGTCATCTTCCATGGATTCCACAAGCGCCAGAAGAATCACATGCCCGCCAAGACACTCAAGGGTCTTAATAAATCCATATTCGGTTTGCTGTAAAATCTTATTTTATTCCAATGAGTGCACTTCTTAAAAAATCAAACATTTTATAATTCTATTTTAATCATCTCCTAACAAATTTATAGCGATACGATAAACCATATTGTTGGTACTCCCCTCTGCCATTATATATATCCAATCTCTTATACACGTCTCCGAGCCCACGAGACGCTCAAGAATAGCGGGTGCCCGAGTGAGCTTGGAAAAAAAAATGGGGGGGG
>CAMWKA010000070.1 GCA_947174725.1 uncultured Lachnospiraceae bacterium
CCGCATCCACGTCAAGCAAAAGCATCCCTTCGTAATCCTGCGTCGATTATGCCGCTGTTTCCAAAGATAAGACCAATACCGGCCACTCCCTTTTTCCGCTGGGACAATCCTCCACCAGCCGTCCCAGTTCTTCCGTAAACAGTGACACGGGAAAACTGTCAAGATCCGGCCAGATCGTAGTAAGCGCAGACGGCAGATGAAGCAGATAGACAACGCCGGGAAGATTTCCATATAGGATCAGTTCCTCATCACCGGTAAACTGCTCTCCGGCATATACTGTCAATCCCTCAATCGCCTGTGCATGCGTATGCGCCGTCTTCATGCCTGCCAGATAATAATTCTCTTCTACTGTGACCACCGCATCTCTTGGCGTACCATCCACTCCGTCGCGGAATACAAAATACCAGTGAAATAATACGCTTTGGAGCAGCAGCCCTGCCGCCAATACGACACCCATTGCGCTGCACGGGAAACTCCAGTTTTTCTCATGGTAAAATCCATACAGCCGATATCCGGCAAAACATCCTAACGGAGCCAGCAGAAACATATTATTAATGCAGGTAAACAGGTGATTATTGCTTCCCAGCGGCGAAATTAATATAATTATCATCACCAACGCAGCTAAAAGTTTATCTTCCTTTCCTGCCCTTTTATGAAACATCATTCGGATACACAGGATCCATTCGGACAGAAAAAAGATCACGCAAAGATGGAAAATACTGCCATTATTATAATAACGGAAGTCGTACACGCCGTTTCTGTAAAAGTAAATTCCCAGGATAACGATTCCTGCCAGATAAAAAAACTTTTTCAGTTTCAGAAAACGATCCTTCTTTATGGAAAACATGATTGTTCCTGCCACAATCCCTGCCGCCATGAATAGCAGCCAGCGAAGGCTTCCCATGTAATTTTTCAGGATCGTCCCAAGCATCTCTCCCATCGCATAACCCCCGGCCTCCCCGCTTGATGTAAACAGGGAAAAGATCCAGTTCAGCATCCGGGAATAGCCGTCTACCCCTGCCGTCAGGATCATCAGGAAAAGTCCCGCCAAAATACCAATCAAATATCCGCCCACACAGATCCCCGTCTGCTGCCAGACCATGTTTATCCGCCGGCCAACGTCTTTCTGTTGCTTTGTGTCTTCCGAACGATCCCGCAATTTTTTAGAGCGGTCTAAAAAAGCCCCATACCAGACAAGCAGGATCAGCGCCATCTCTGTCAGATTGGAAATTCTGACAAATACATTGAATCCCAGTAATATTCCCGCCGCCAGAAACAGACTTTTCTTTCCAGTCAGTATCGCATGAAAAGGTATCACTGCCGCCGCCGGCAATACCAGATACGTCAGCTAATTATAAAAGATCACTCTGGGACACCAGCACAATCCCACCGCTATCAGTTCTCCCACAAACAGGATGCCCCTTTGGACGTGATTTCTCAACCCATAATACACAATAATCGCCGTCATAGCAATCAATATGCTTCCTGCCACATTCATCCACAGCATCCTGTGACCTGTCAGCAGCATCAGAAAATGTCCCAGAGCATTGGCAAAAAACGTGGCGTAGATCCACTCCCCGCTTAGCTCACGGAAATAAAGATAATTTCCCAGACTATAGGTAGTATCCGTCAAGTCGGCTCCCTGATTGCAGCCAATCAAAGCAAACAAGAGCAAAAAAACAGGCAGCATAATATCCAGTTTTTTGGTCAATGATTCTTTTCCTTTCATGATGCCGGCTTTGTTTCCTTTTTCTTAAAAATCCACAATTTACTAAAAATATAGTTAAGCGTTATGGTTATAAAACTTAACAGAATTTTGGAAAACATATCATCCAATTTAAGCCAGTCTACCAACAAATATAACAGTAGCGTCTCCACTAAAAGAGACGTAATGCGCGCACTGACAAATGCCGTGAACTCCTTCAGGATTGCCTTTGTTCCTCGCACCTGACTCCGAAATACCCATGTCCGATTGGTCCAATAAGCAAACAACACAGCAACAATCCATGCAAAGACATTCGCCACAATAATCTTTGCCGATGCAACAGGATCAGATGCAGCCGCCAAAAGCCCCAGCGCACATATTTTACCGGCGATCCAATCAACTCCTGCCTTCAGGGGTCCGAAGATACCTGCTGCATATGCAAGCCAATTAACCAGAGTAGCCAAAAAACCAAAGATTAGATAATCCATGGCTTCCCTCTTCGCATAATAAATCTTTAGCCCAATGACCATCAACTTATCAATTCCCAAAAACAACAGGCTCCGCAGGACGTCTACCAGGATCCCCGCAGCAAACAACAGAATCACCGTTAAAAGGAGATGAAAAATTCTTGCTGCTCCATAGGATTCCGATACCCTAAGCGTTTCCGGCCACCAATAACGCAGCAGAAGATGCTCATGCAGCAGATATACCCCAAAGGTATAAGGGGCGATCCTCACCAGATAGCGCACCAGCGCATTTTCTTTCACCTTCCATGATTTAAAACAGTAAAACAGTCCCAGTGATCCGGTCAGAATAAAGACAAAGTTATAATGCAGCGGTATCTCCAACGCATAATCATAATGACCTGTCCGGCGGTTCAGAAATCCGGCAAATGCCAACGCCACAAGGATACCTGCCGCCGAAAGCAGATACGTTATCAATGCCTTTCCTTTCTTTTCCAAAAGAGGAATCCCATACAGTCTGATATACGCCGCAATCAGATACAGGCATAAAAACCAGATAAAACTGTTACCGCAGTCATCCACCATAAGCGGCAGCGGCAGAATCGATTTTGCGAAACTAAACGGGATCAACAACAACAGGATCAGCAGCTGAAACTGTTTCCTGCTCATCCCTTTGACTGCATAATTTATCACCGGAGAGAACAGGTACATCAACAAATACGCTGACGCAAACCAATAATGTCCGTTGATCACAGGAAAAACAAAAAACTGCATGTTATACAGATCAAAATATTGTCGGTAATCCGCAATGCCCGCCGCCATACAGACTGCCGCTATGATGACGCTGTAAAAAAACACCTGACACCAGATCCCCGCAATCTTACCCAGCCGGAATCTGCTTTCCGCAAAAAAATATCCGCTGATCAGGACATAAACATTCACGCAGACCAGACATAACGCTTCCAACCCCCAGAACGCCCAATCGGAAAATGTCATATCTCCAGCCGGATTCGCCAGCAGTCCGCCCTTGCTTAGATAATGCAGCAGGATCACCATCAGCATAGCGGCTACCCTTAATATTTCAAACTGCGGCTCTCTTTTTTTTGCTGTCGCCTTTTGAACCTTATCAAATACAATCCCTGTTTTTGCAGCATCCAGCTCCTTGACATAAGTGACCTTTTCCTGACCACTGTCATCCAGTTCCCTATAAAGCTCATATCCAAGTTTTTCAAAGTTTTGTCTGGAAGCCATATTATCCGGCTTTACTTCCGCAACGAGCCGCGCAACCTTTCCCGACGCTTCCTTTTCCAACAAAGCCAGCATTTTCTGTCCCAGATGATCTCCGCGACATTCCTCATCCACACTGTAGCTGATCCTGCCGGCATCATCTTCTATATTCAGCCTGACCTGTCCCACCGGTTTCATAAAATCCATGGCAATATAAAGCAGCACATCCTCCGCCTGCATCATACGGTCAAACCATCCGGTATGCTCCTCCCAGGATATCTTTTCCTGATGAAAAGAATTAGCGCGTGTCTCCGGTTCATTTGCCCAGTCAAAAAGTTTTTTCTTATCTCTCTCATTTGCCTTTCTTAAATACAAACTCATTGCTGCCCTCCGCTCTGCATAAGACGGTATTTCATCTCAGCAATCTTCCAGTCTTCTTCCGTATCGATATCCTGCACCCGCATTTCCTCCTGAAAAAACGGCATGGTTTTTTCCATTACCACCTTCTTCTGTTCCAGAAAGCTCTTGGTCCTCAAACAATAAAACTGTCCGCAGTCATGGTAAAACGGTTCCAGATCCTGCGACCGTGTAAGTATATGCTCCGGCCATTTTGGTCTTAAATATCCATCCTGCATCACCACCGCACGCTGGGGCGGGAAAGAAAATCTCACTACCGGGAGTACCGTATCCGCATCCTGACGAATCAATGTTTCCATAGAAGACTTTAAGTTCTCTGCAGTGAGAAACGGCGCTGTCGGATAGATACAGCAAAAACAGTCAAATTTCTTTCCTCTTTCCCGATACATCCTAAGCACTTCTTCCAAAACATCCGCAGTCGTCGCAAAATCATCCGCCATCGCTTCGCTTCGATAAAACGGCACCTTGGCCCCATATGTTCTGGCAATCTCCGCAATCTCCTCATCATCCGTAGAAACCATGACTTCATCAAAAACACCGGAAGATATCGCCGCTTCAATAGAATAAGCGATGATCGGCTTTCCCAAAAACGGTTTGATATTCTTCCGGGGTATACGTTTACTTCCGCCCCTGGCTGTAATAATGGCAACTGCGTTCATACTAAGCCTCCAGATTTTATCCTTTCATTTTTCTTAATCTGCGGTATCCAAATAACAATTTATAATAAAAGAAAAACAGGAAATTAGACCGCATATGCATGGCGATCAGCTTCTGATCTTCCTTTGGCGTCATATCCTTATAATAAGGATTATCCTGAAAATCCGGTACAAACTCTTTGATTTTCCTCCGCAGCAGCGCTGTATTGACCAGTTTCTGCCGTCTGCCGGAATACATATAGGAAAACAGGGTTGTAACATAATAGATCTTTGTGAACCAGTATTCTATCTCCTCGCGATACACATGATATAAATTACGTTTTTTACACTCCTGCAAAAAAAGTTCCCCCGCCTTCATCCGATCCAGGCAGCGTTCCCATGTCACATGATGCGTCGTGGAATCCTCCAGCATCCGGTAAAAGTATAGCGGCTCATCCACCCGTTCAAAATGCGTAAAATAAAGCGACCATAGTGGTGACGCACAATTATCCTCATAGAATATGTCCTCTGGAAAATCCAAGTGATTCTCTATCATCACCTGACGGCGGTAGATCTTAACCACCATACTGCCTGGGCAAAGCAGCAGTTTCTTATATTTCTCTGCATCCAATACGCCCGTCTGTTCCGCCGTATTATTGACTACAACCTTTCCGGGCTGCATGGTATATCCGCTCACATAAGAATAGTCGCAGCCTGCCAGATCAGCGCCGGTCTGCACTGCTTTATTTATAAGCTTTTCATACATATCAGGAGTGATCCAGTCATCACTGTCAATAAATCCGATCCATTCTCCCTGTGCGGCTTGGATACCGCGGTTTTTCGCGCCCCCCTGCCTATGATTCTTCTCGCTTGCAATAACTTTGACACGCCCCGGATAGTTCTCCTCATACTGCCTGAGCACTTTCAGGGAGTCATCTGTGGACGCGTCGTCTACCGCAATGATCTCATAATCCGAGATCGTCTGCGCCAGCAGGGAATCAAGACACTGATTCAATTTCCGGTCCGCGGTCATATTATAGACCGGAACGATAATGGATAATTGCATCTACGATCCTCTCCGCTCCTTTTCCATCTACTAAAGCTCTCAGTTTTTCGGAAACCGCCTTCCTCGCCGCATAGTCCCCAATCAGCTCTTTTATCATCTCAATCAGTCGGTCATAAGAAAAATCTTTTCTGATATCGCCTGCATACCAAACCAGATCCCGCGCCGCAAACCCCTTGACATTGTCCAACTGATTGTCCGCCATGCTAAAACAAATTCCGGGAGTCCCACATGCCGCCATCTCATAAAGCGTCGTACCACCCGCCGTGATCAAAAGATCAGATTCCAGCATTGCGTCCTTTAACGTGGGCAGCGAAGGATAGATCTTGATCCTCAGGTCATCCGCTTCCGCCAAATAGTCTGTTGAAAGTTTTCTGATCTCATCAATTTCACGGTTAAATGCTCCGCAGATCAGCGTAAACTCCACACCGGCAAACAGATTCCGCTGCGACAATAATGCCTCAACAAACCGCCTCATAAAATGATACTCGTCTGTCCCTCCGGTCACCACCAGCACCTTTTTTACAGTCTTACTGATCTGTTTCACAGGTAAATCTTTAAACTCTTTACGCAGCGGCGCATAATTACAGCCCAGCAGAAGTTTTGTATCCGGGTACTCCTTCTGATAATCAAACAGATCATAATAAACCGCATAATCAATGAGAACGCTACATGACCAGATCGCTGCATGCAGATCATCAATATATGCGGTCTTTGTCATTTTACTCACAGTCTTCATGTACTCCTCAGAGACAAAATAGCTGTCGATCAGCATCATCTCCACGTGCCGATCGGCAATCAGCCTCTCTATCACCGAGATCTCCCCGGCAAAATCATCCCACCGGCGTCCCAGACAGATCGACTGATATCCCCGTTCCTGCGGAAATCTCTCCGAGCTCTCCTCGGCTACAATAAACACTGTCCGAATCCCTTTTTCAGCAGCCGCGTCAGCGATTGCCAGACACCTCATCATATGTCCGGTGGCTGTAACACGATTGGCTTCCGTTCTGATATACAAAGTCATCTGATTCTAACTTCCCCTTATATAACACATGCGCCAGACCCATCAGCCTTCTGCCGTCTCCAATAGCTCCCAGCTAAGCGGCGTACCAAATGCAATATCCTCTTTCGCCCGCCTTCCAAGCACTTCTTCATAATACTTCGGCGCCATACCGTAAGCCGGTCTGACCACCCGGATATTCTCCGACGTGATCCTCTCGCCCTTTGCGATATCAGCGGATACAAAGATGGACTTTCTGGTATTCCGGCTGCTTTCTTCCTCTGCGGAAAGCTCATAGCTGACAGTACCCATCGCCCTTTCTGCCTGCCTGATCTCCTCCACCATCCTCCGGTACTCTCCCGGCTCCATAGAAAATGCGGAATCGGGGTTCTCGATCTCTCTTCCGAGGCAGAAATGCTTCTCGATAATATTTGCTCCCAAAGCAACTGCCGTCACTGCGGCAACGCTTCCCATGGAATGATCCGAAAGGCCGATGGGAACCTGAAATCTTTCCTTCATATCCGGGATTGTCTTCAGATTCATGTGTGCAGGAATCGCAGGATAAGAACTGCTGCATTTTAACAGAGCAAGCTGGTCATTGCCCATGGAATGCACTGCAGCCACTGCCTCTTCAATCTCCTGAATCGTCGCCATACCTACCGACATAATCATCGGCTTTCCGGTTGCCGCCGTTTTTTTGATCAAAGGGATATCCACAACCTCAAAGGATGCGATCTTATAAAAAGAAACATTCATCTGTTCCAAAAAATCCACCGCCGTCGGATCAAAAGGCGTAGAGAAAAAGTCTATCCCGATCTTATCCGCCTCTTCTTTTAATTCCGGCTGCCATTCCCACGGAGTATATGCTTTGGCATACAGATCATGGAGATTCTCCCCTTTCCATGCGTCGCCTTCAAACGTAAAATAGGAATTTCTGCAGTCAAGGGTAATGGTATCTGCGGTATAGGTCTGGATCTTGATGCAGTCGGCCCCTGCCTCTTTTGCCGCATGGATGATCTCCAGCGCCCGGTTTTTATCCTGTGCATGGTTTGCGGACATCTCCGCAATCAGGTAGGCAGGATATCCGTCGCCAATGATTCGCTGGTTGATTTTTAATATATGATTATCCATATTTTTTCCTATCCCTCTGATGATATATCCTGTTTTTCAGACTATTTCTCCAGATCTAACGACTTTA
>CAMWKA010000071.1 GCA_947174725.1 uncultured Lachnospiraceae bacterium
CTCCATGCAAAAGAGAAATACGGATACTTTTTTTTTGATATTATTGAATATTTTTATTAATTTTTGCAAAAAATCCATTTATTTTTAAAATCTATTCTGAGCAGTCAACAAATTTATCATTTAGCACATAAAAAACAATTAAGCTTTAAACTTATAAACAAAAAACGATCCATAAAATACATTTTATAGATCGCTTTTAAAATAAATCATTTAAGCAAAAAATCAGATGGCTATTGAGTAATGCCCGTTTCCGCCTCCCTACGCGCTATACGGTTAAGTTATTTCTCAACTGCACCACCTTTTCATACACCTCCGGATGATGCTGTTTCAAGTGTTCATCCAAAGCCTGCCTTCTCTTTTCAAAATTCTCCGCCAGTTCAGGATGTTCCTTCTTAAGCTTCTCCCAGAGCTCCTGCCTCCTCTTCTCAAACCGGTTCGCAACCTGATTTTCATCTGCGCCGGATATACGGACGATCTCCGTCAGATGCGCCTCCAGATGTTCCAGCCATTCATCTTCATCCATGGAAGCCATTTGATGCCAGCTTCCGTGAAACAGGGAATCCATATCTTTTGTCTCTTTTAACCTTTCGATCTGGTCATGGATCTGCTTTTCGATCACGTCCTCAGCATCCGCGCCGAATGCCCAGACAAACTCCTGCATCGTATCTTCCACCCGTTTTCTCACAAGCGAATGATCCGTGCGGTGATTTCCCTTGATCGGGTAAGGCGGCTGAATTCCCAGATCCAGCAGCGCCGTCGATATCGTCCTTCTGACCGCGCCTTCCTCTATCATATATCCCAATCCTAACTTTCTGAACTGATCATTTAATGCCGCAATATGTTCCGTAATATAAAATTTTATATTTTTCTTTTTCAGATTCCGGTATATGATCTGCAGCCGCTCCGCCGCTGTCACGTCGATGCTTCCAATAGCGGAAGCATCTATGATCAACGCTTTCGTATCCTCTTTGATATTTTCTTCAATATCTTTTTGAAAGACTTCAATATTGGCAAAAAACAAGCTGCTGCTGAAACGATAGATCACGATGTCTTCAATCGGATAGATATGTTTATATTTGGAAATATCAACAAGATCAGTATGTCCGGGCAGAATACCCAAAAAGCATCTGGGGGGATCCGCAGACTTTACAATCACATTAACAAAGGAAAGAATGATGCCGACGATGACGCCGTAGATCGTACCCAGAAAAAGCACGCTCAAAAAGGCTCCCATAAAAATATAAAATTCGGTTCGGTTCACTCTCCATAACTTCCCCGCAAGGTGAAACTCCATCGCGCCCATCAGCGCGCTCACCACGATTGCCGTCAGCACCGGCACCGGAAGATACTGGATAAATCCACTTCCCCACAAAAGCACGGCAATCATCAAAAGACCTGCCACAATCCCTGTCAGCTGACTCTTTGCGCCGTACTGTTCTCCCATGGTCGTCCGGGATACGGAGCCATTGATGGGACAGCAGCCGGTAAATGCCGCCGCAAGATTTCCCATGGAAAACGCCAGAATCTCCTGATTATCTTTCAGATGATATCCATTCTTATGGGCAAAATTATTCTCCGCCAGCAGCGTCTCCGCCATGATCACGATCGCAACCGTCATGCTCATGCCGATGATATCCGAATGTTCCACCGCACCTAAATTTGGAAAGGAAAATGCCGGAAGTCCCGCTTCTACATTAGACAACAGGGCGACGCCCTTTTCCTTCAGATCGCATGTCACGGAAAGAATAGCTCCTGCTGCCATAACAACAACCGCCATTGGAAATTTCGGTATCAGCTTTTTGGAAAGCAATAAAATGAATAAAGTAGACAGTCCGAGACCAAAGGAAAGCCAGTGGATCTCTCTGCATGTATGGATCAGATGCGGCGCCAATTCAAACAACTCCCCTACACCGGAGCTTCCGCCCATCATCTTCGGCAGCTGCATCAGGACGATCGTGCAGCAGATGCCTGTGATAAATCCACCCATGACAGGCATAGAAATATAATTTACAAGTTTTCCCGCGCCACAGAAAAAAAAGAGCAGCAGCCACATCGCAGTAAACAGCGTGATCAGCGGAACGATCTCCATCGCCTGTGCCGATTCCGGAATGACTTCAAGCTGCACCAACGCTGCTCCGACGATCGCCGCCGGTGCGGCGTCTACCCCAAAGATAAATTGCGGTGATGTGGAAAGCAAAGCAAAGACAAGGATCGGAAATACAGAACCATACAGACCATATACACTGGGAAGTCCGGCAATCTGCGCATATCCCATAGAAATCGGAATCGAAACAGCCGCAATGATCACGCCCGCAAGAAGATCCTGCGGAAGGTTACGGATATTATATCGCCGCAGCGTCCAAGCGGGTCTGATCAGAAGACGTTTTTTCATACTAATCCCTCATGTCGCAGCTTTGCTGCGATGACACGCGATGAGAAATCCGCGCAAGCGGTTTCTCATCTGCGATCAAAGCAATTTGAGGCTTTGACTCAAATTAACGAATCATTTATTTCGCTTTGGCTTTCTTTGGCCGTTTTCGAATAATCAGGTAGAAGGTAGGCAGGAGAATCAGCGTCAATAACGTGGAAGCAACCAGACCGCCAACGATGACCATCGCCATACCCTGCATCATCTGACCGTTAGAGCCAAGTCCGAGCGCCATCGGCACCATGGAAAGGATCGTGGTCAGCGTCGTCATAAGGATCGGGCGAAGTCTCGACTTACCCGCTTCTACAAGCGCCTCATTTACCGGCATGCCCTCTTCCAGATTCTGGTTTGTGGTATCGACCATCAGAATACCATTATTTACTACAATACCTTCCAACATCAACAATCCCATCATAGAAGTCATATCCAGCGGAATACCGGTGATCCAGAGCATCGCTACCGAACCGATCAATGAGAACGGAATACAGAACATGATCATTCCGGAATACCTTGCCGATTCAAACTGCATGGTCATAACCATAAATACCAGCCACAGCGCAATTAAGATTGCCTCAAAGATCGCCATAAATTCTTCCGTCATCATCTCTGTATATTGATCTTCCGCATATGATACGCCGCTTGGCAACTTGATACCGGCTACGATCTCGTCGATCTGATCCATGGCTTCATATTTTAATTCATCCGACAGGCTTGCCACAATCGCCGCCTGATAGTAGTTATCAGCACGATGGATCGTCTGGGGGCTGTCGGTATATCTGACTTCCGCAATATCCGAAAGAATAATACTGGTTCCAAAATTAGTTGTCAGCGGCATATTCATCAACGCGTCGATGGTATCATAGCGATCTTTCGGGTATTCCACGATCACCGTATAATCTTTTTCATTGATTGCAAGATCCATAGCTTCCGTACCATTTTTCGCGGTATAAAGCGCAGACGCAGCCTGTGCCGGAAGGATACCGGCACCTGTGGCTTTCACCGGATCAATAACGATCTCCGCCTTGCTGGAGGAATCCTCAAAATCCGTACTGACATTGACTACGCCCGGTACATCCTGAATCGCCTGAGCGATCTGTGCGGACGCCACTTTTAATTGTTCCAGACCGGCACAGCGAATATCGATCTCTTTGGAGTCCGTTCCCATCGATCCCATAGACATAGTACTTGTGGAAGAACACAATACCTCCGCATCCTTCATGTCCGCCAAAGCTGCATTCCATTCATCCACGATTTCTATCGTATCCCGCGACCTGTCACTTCTCAGATATGCCGTTACGCTTACCGTGGAAGTACCTTCCGAGGCGCTGACATTATAACTATCTACATCCGGGTCCGCCGCTACAAAGGCTTCCAGTTCACGCAGGACCTCATCCTTGCTTTCCAGTCCCAACCCCGGTCTTACGTTGACCGACATAGCGATGGTTCCCTCATCCGATTCCGCCATCAACTGGGTATGTAACTGCGTTATGCCAAAAGCGGTCAATGCCACGATGGATGCTGTCACCAGAATCGCAATCAGCTTTTTATTCAACACTTTGCTCAAAAACTTTCCGTAAATCTCAGAAAACCGTTTTACTCCGCGCGCAATAACAAATCCCTTTTTCTCAATGGGATGGTACTTCGCAAAGCAAAGCGGAACCAGCGTTACCGAAGCAATCAACGATGCTGTCAGCGAAAAGATGATCGTAAATCCCAGCTGTCCAAAGATCTGTCCCGAAAGTCCCTTCATCAATGCAAGCGGAAGATACACAACGATCGTTGTGATCGTAGACGCTGTAATAGATGTTGCCACGGTCTTAACCGCGCTCAATGCAGCCTCTTCAAAGGAACACCCCTGATCTCTCTTCTGAAAGCACATCTCCAGCACGACAATGGAGTTATCCACCATCATACCGATACCGATAACCATAGCTCCCATGGTAACGACATTTAAGGAAAAATCGCATGCGCCCATCAAAAGTAGCGTTACCAATAAGGAAACCGGCATGGAACTGCCAACGATCAGACTTGCCTTAAAATCACCGAAAAAGATAAACAATACCAACATGGAAAGCACAACGCCTAACGCCAGCGTCTCTCCTACACTGGTCAGGGAGCTGACAATAGAATCGCTGCTGTCATAGATGACCCTGATCTGCATCTTTGGATAATCCACAGCCATCTCCTCAATCACATCCTTCACATCACGGGAAAGTTCTACTGCATTCGTACCCTGTTTCTTTGTAATATCCAGCGTAACATTATCCTCGCCATTGAACCGGCTGATGGAATCCGCATCCTTCTGGGCAAAGGAAATCACCGCAATATCTCCTAAATGGATCGTGCTTCCCCTTCCCGTCAAGATCGGAATCTCTTCTAAGTCGTAGATGGTGTCATAGGTAACTTTCGCGTTGACATTTAATGTCTGGGATCCCATATCAACCGTACCTGCGGGGATCGAAAAATCAGAAGATGTGATATATGTAACAAGAGTCGCCATATCCAAACCGTATTCCGATAACAGTTCCGGAACGACCTGTACCCGGATATAATCTTCCCGTCCACCGGTTACTGACGTTCGTGCCACATTAGGAATCGAAGAGATCTCCGGTTCTAAAGAATCGTTTACAAAAGAACGGACATCCGCCCCCTTGTCAGAGGTAATCGACAATGTCATAGACTGCGCGGCATTGATATCCATAACAATCAGGATCGGATCAGTACATTCATCCGGCAGCCTGCTTTTGATGGTATTGATTTCCTGCTGAAGATCCGTATATGCCTCGTCTATATCCGTTCCATATTCAAAGGAATAGATCATGTAAGAAATATTTTCCATGGACTGGGATGTTACACTGTCCAGACCTTCAATGGTCGCGCCTACCTGCTCCAGCTCCTGTGATACCAGACGATCCACTTCCTCCGGTCCTGCCTGTGGGTACATTGTAAAGGCAATGATCATCGGCAGCTGCATATCCGGCGTCAGCTGCATATTCATACCCATGACTGACACAACACCAAAAATAACCAATGCCAAAATAATGATCACCGTAGATACCGGTTTTTTTAAACATAATTTAGTAAAATTGTGCATGATTCCCCATCTCTGCCACAACCCGACAATCAGGGCGTAAGCGAATTATTCCTGTGATGCATCCGCATCCTATTCTATATCAGAGTCTGATACTGACACATTTGATGTGTCGCTAACCTTGACTTCCAGTCCGTCCCTTAAATCAGACGACCATGTGGTTATGACCTGCATATCCTCTGTAATGCCGCTCAATATCTGCATATTCACATCATCATAAAGACCGGTCTCTATGGATACCTTCCGGACGATATTGCCCTCCAGTACATAAGTATAAGACTCGCCGCTTTCATAATAAACACAGTCGATAGGAATCGTCAGTGCCCGATCAGCATGTTTTACCGCAAGCGTAACCTTTACGGAGGTGCCCATGATCAGCTGATCCGTATCCCCCTTCACAGCTGCCTTGATCGTAAATAATCCCGTCTGCGGATTGATCTGCAGAGGAATCTCTACAATACTGCCATCATACACTGCACCGTTTCTTTCCACCCTGACTTCCTGCCCCAGTGACAACATACGATATGTGCTTTCCGGTACGCCAAAGGACGCTATCGCTCCCTCATCGCTGATGATCACATATGCCGGATATCCCATCTGCGCGATTCCAAGCTCTTCTACATTTTTGGACATGATCGTACCGGATACCGGAGCCGTCACCTGTGTGTAACTTAACTGAAGCCGTGCTGAATCAATCCCCAGCTGCGCCTGCTGCAATGTCGTCGTAGCGGACGTCTGGGCAGAAGGAATCGTATAATTATCATAATAGTCCAACTGCGCCTGCGCCAGTTGTTCCCCTCGCAACGCCTGTTCCAAATTATAATCAAGATTATCCCTCTGATATATGATACCGTCCTTGGAGGAATCTATCTGATCCATACTGCTGTCATACTGTGCAATCGCATTATCCAGCTGCTTCTCCGCACTCTGCAGTCCGGACAACGTAGACCTTGCCGCGCTTAATGCATTGGATAGCTGATCGCGTTGTACTTTCATTACCCGCAACTGTACTTCCATTTCGGCTTTCATGTTGGAATTAGTCGTAGTATTAGATGAAGGCGAGTCCGAAGACACACTTTCTCCTGAAGGATTTTCTGCATTATCTGGAATGGCCGCAATCTGACGCTCTAAAGCTCGACATGCCTCATCCAAATCATTATACTGGTTCTGCATACTTTCTATCGCGCTTTCAAGGTCTGATATCTGATCCCTGACCTCCAAAAGATCCTCCTTCAAATCCGCCCTGTCTTCTGCAAGATCTGCCTTTGTTTCATCCAGATCCGCAAGCTGGCTGTTAAAATAATCATAGGAATCCTGAATCTGACTGATTCCCTCCTGCGCCGAAGAAACCGTATTGGCCGCCGAATCCCTGCCCATCTGCAACTGACCTAATTGGGAATCGATTCCCGACTGCGCCTGTTGGTATGCAATCAGCGCATTCTGAAGCTGGAGCTGATATGCCTCATCGTCAATGGTAAATAACAATTCACCTGCCTCAACGTAATCGCCCTCTTCAAAATAAGTGGCTGTTACTTCTCCGTTGAGCAACGGAACGACAGATACCTGATCTTCGTACTCCAAAATACCTACATATTCGCCTTCCACAGCAATATCGGTAATCAAAGGACTTACCGTATCCACCTCAAGAAGCGTTGTCTCCTCAGTCCCGGATATCAGCGAAGCTGCCGTATCCGCTGCGCCACAGCCTGAGAACGCAAACGCAGATAGTATAATGCACAATACCATCATATTTGCTATCCATCTTTTTCTCATATGATCAACCATACCTTTCATCCAAAATTTTATTCAATATCAGTACATACATCCCATCCTGTACCAATACATCTTCCCATTAGTAATCTACTTTAAAATATATTATTCCAAAGTAACACATCCATTTTATGACTACTAATTTCCATTGTCAAATACCAAATCAAGGGTTTCACAATTATTTCATAAATACAAAAAATGGCACTTCTATATTTTGTATATAAACATATCGTTTGCTACAATATCTGTTATATTTCTCTTTATTTCGATTTATTTAAAATATTTTTTTCTATTAAATATGTTGTGGATATGTTAAAATGAAAAAATGAAAAATGCGAAACAAATATCGCCCGGCGATTACGACGTTGTAAAATATGAGAATTTCCATGAACTGTTAAAAGGTGTTTATGACAAAT
>CAMWKA010000072.1 GCA_947174725.1 uncultured Lachnospiraceae bacterium
TTCTAGTATTTTTAAAGTTTTGCAATTTTATGTTTCATTTTTTATGAAAATCGGTTATACTTTATAATAATATTGATTATGCAGGGGCAAGGAGGATATCTATGAAGGGTTCAATGGATACTCATTTAGGAAGCATACAGATCGATAACGAAGTCATAGCACAGCATGCCGGCATGATTGCAACGGAGTGTTTCGGCATTGTTGGTATGGCATCCGTCAATGTAAAAGAAGGACTTGTTCGGATATTAAAACAGGACAGTGTCAATCATGGCATCGTTGTCAGCGCCAATCATAATAAACTGTCTTTGGAATTTCATGTGATTGTTGCATATGGAGTCAGTATTCTTGCGGTTACGGATAATCTGATCAGCAATGTGAAGTATAAAATTGAAGAGTTTACCGGTCTTGAAGTAGAAAAAATTAACGTATACATTGAAGGCGTACGCGTCATTGATTAAGGAGGAGTTAAAACTGTGGCAGTAAAGACGATAGATGCAAAGATTTTGGCAAAGATGTTCTTATCGGGCGCAAAGAGTCTGGAGGCTAAGAAAGAATATATTAATGAATTAAATGTATTTCCGGTTCCGGATGGCGATACCGGTACCAATATGACATTAACGATCATGTCCGCTGCAAAGGATGTTTACGCGCTGGAGGAACCGGATATGCAGACCCTCTGCAAATGTATTTCCGGAGGATCTCTTCGTGGCGCAAGAGGTAATTCCGGCGTTATCTTAAGCCAGCTTCTTCGCGGATTTACAAAAGTACTCAAGGAACATGATGAATTAAATACGGCGGTTATTACTGCCGGTCTGGATAAAGCGGTTGAGACTGCTTATAAAGCTGTTATGAAGCCTAAGGAAGGAACGATCCTGACGGTAGCAAAGGGCGTCGCGGAAAAGGCAAATGAACTGTTTGAAGCCGGGGAAACGGATCTGGTCGTATTTGGGCAGGGGATTCTGGATCATGCCAATGAAGTGCTGCAGCAGACACCGGAAATGCTTCCTGTTTTGAAGGAAGCAGGCGTTGTGGATTCCGGCGGACAGGGGCTGGTGGAAGTGCTGCAGGGGGCCTATGATGCATTGTGTGGAAAAGAAATTGATTTTACGATGGATGCAGCCACTTCAGAAGCAGCCGGTGAAACCAGAAAGCTGAATACGCCGTCCCAGAGCTTGAAGGCGCAGGCTGATATGGAGATCAAGTATGGCTATTGTACAGAATTTATCATATTGCTGCAGAAGTCTTTTAATGTCAAGACAGAGCAGGACTTTAAGGAGTATCTGGAAGGTATCGGCGATTCCATTGTTCTGGTGTCGGATGGCGAGGTTGTTAAAGTGCATGTACACACGAATGACCCTGGTCTTGCGATCCAGCGTGCTTTAAAATATGGCGCTCTATCCAATATGAAGATCGATAATATGCGACTGGAACATCAGGAGAAACTGGTTAAGATGTCAGAACAGCAGTCGGCAGCGCAGTCCTCCGCTTCTCTGAATGTGGCGTTGGTTCAGGAACAGTCAAAGGAAAAGAAAGCGGTTGGATTTGTTACAGTATCCGTAGGTGCCGGCATCGGAGAAATCTTTAAAAACCTTGGTGTTGACTGCCTGATCGAGGGCGGACAGACCATGAATCCCAGTACGGAAGATATGCTTAAGGCGATTGAAATGATCAATGCCGAAACCATCTTTATTTTCCCGAATAATAAAAATATTATCCTGGCGGCGAATCAGGCAAGAGATCTGACAGAGGATAAGAAAATTATCGTGGTTCCCACAAAGAATGTACCGCAGGGAATTTCTGCGTTGATCAGCTTTGTGCCGGATATCAGTTCGGAGGAGAATCTGGAGACGATGACGGCGGAAATGGAAAAGGTAAAGACGGGACAGATCACTTATGCAGTCCGGGATACTGTGATTGAAGGTACGGAGATCCATCAGGATGATTATATGGGCATCGGGGATTCCGGTATCTTATCAAATGGCAAGGATATTGATGAAGTCATGCTGAATATGTTAGATAAGATGATCACAGAGGATACAGAGCTGGTTAGTATCTATTATGGTTCAGATGTCAAGGAAGAGGATGCGCAGGCGCTTTTGGAGAAGATCCAAGGGAAATATGATAGTGTTGACGTGGAGTTCCAGGATGGCGGTCAGCCGGTGTACTATTATATTGTATCCGCTGAATAATATCTTTCGTATGATTTTGAATCTATAAAAAATGCATTTTCCGGCAGGATGGAATTTGGACGGATGTTTAGGAAACTACATAAGAGTACGTCGGAGGGCGTGCTCTTATTTATTGTATTTGTGATATTATAATAGGATGCGGGTGTCAAAAGGTGTCTTTTAAATTGTGAGGCGGCAGGCTGCGCAAATCATCATCTGTGCCTATGCCGCTGTACGGAAATAAGAAATTCTAAACATTCCTAATTGAAGTTGTGGAAGACGGACGCAAACGGGGCAAATTCGCCATCCATGGCTCAGTTGCCCCTTTTCGGAACATCGTGTTCCGAAATTGCTGGGATTGGATAGGAATGTTAAGAATTTCTAATTTCCTTCCAATGCATAGGCACAGATGATGATTTGTGCAGCATTGACAAATTCATAAGCAGGTGCTGGGGAGCCTGCTGGCAGTGCCGCTGCGTGCGACGCGCAGGGCGATAATGGTATATAATGCATTGGGGAGGATAGGTTAATCTATGGAATTACAATCGGAAATTACAGATATCAAGGGAATCGGCGAACATACGGCGAAACTGTTTGCGCGGCTTGGTGTCAGGACGGTCAACGATCTATTGCACTATTTCCCGAAAAACTATGTGATGTTTCCGCATAAAAAAACGATAGCAGAACTGAAAGACAGGGAAAGCTGCGTGATTTCCGGCTATATCATCGGTACGCCGCGGATGTTCCGTAAGGGAAGTAAGACAGTTCTTTCCTTTCAGGTGACGGACCGTACCGGGGAGGTTACGCTGACTTATTTTAATATGCCATATCTGAAAAAACAGATCATGGCGGGAAAGCAGGTGCTGGTACATGGCATCTGCAGGATCGGAGAGCATGGACGGAAACGTCTGGAACAGCCCAAAATGTTGAAAGCTGAAGAATATGAGGAATGGAAGGATACGCTGCAACCTGTCTATGGACTGACAGAGGGTTTGACAAATAAGAAGATCAGCAAGGCGGTATCGGCAGTACTTTCCTGTGCTGAGATGATACAGGAATATCTGCCGGCGGATATTGTCAGAGAGGAAGGACTCAGCAGTATAGAAAAAGCGGTCCGGCAGATGCATTTTCCAGAAACTATGGAAAGTGTTTATGAGGCAAGGAAACGGCTGGCATTTGATGAGTTTTTCTTATTCCAGATGCGGATCCGTGAGCTTAGAAAAAATAAACAAAAGCATATGAGCTGTAACAGGATGAAGGATGGCGGAAGTTGCGACGCATTGGAAGCAAAACTTCCCTTTGCTCTGACTGTTGGACAGAAACAGGCGGTGGAGGAAATCAAAAAGGATCTGTGTTCCGGTTATCAGATGAACCGTCTGGTGCAGGGGGATGTGGGCTGCGGAAAAACCATCGTTGCATGGATGGCAGTACTGATGACAGTGTCCAACGGATATCAGGCGGCAATGATGGCGCCGACGGAAGTGCTGGCTGCGCAGCATTATCAGGATATCTTACATATGACAGAGGAATACGATCTTCCTATCAGACCGGTTCTTCTTACAGGCTCAATAACTTCTAAGGAGAAAAAAATGATTAGGGAGGGGATCTCTTCTGGGGAGTATGATCTGGTGATCGGTACCCATGCGTTGATTCAGGAGACGGTGGTGTATCATAATCTTGCGCTTGTGATCACGGATGAACAGCATCGTTTTGGAGTCAGACAGAGAAGTACGCTGATGGGTAAGGGGATGGAGGTGCATGTGCTTGTTATGAGCGCAACGCCCATACCGAGAACCCTCGGACTGGTGTTATATGGAGATCTGGACGTTACGGTGATCAGGGAACTGCCGGCGCAGAGGCTTCCGATCAAGAATGCCGTCGTAGATACAAGCTACCGTGAGAAAGCGTATGCCTTTCTTTTAAAACAGATTGCGGAGGGAAGGCAGGCGTATATCATCTGTCCTATGGTAGAAGAAGGAGAGATGGAAGATCTTGTCAATGTCACAGATTATTCCGAAGAGTTAAAAGAGAGGTTTGCCGGTGCGGCGCGGGTTGCCATGCTGCATGGGAAGATGAAACCCAAAGAGAAGGATGCCGTTATGACGGCATTTAAGGAGCATCAGACGGACCTTCTGATCTCCACCACCGTGGTGGAAGTCGGAGTGAATGTGCCGAATGCTACCGTGATCATGGTGGAAAATGCAGAGCGGTTCGGACTGGCTCAGCTTCACCAGCTCAGGGGAAGAGTCGGCAGAGGAGATCAGCAGTCGTATTGTATGTTTGTGGTCGGCAATGACAGTAAGAAAGCCAAGGAGCGTCTGGCGATTCTGGCAAAGACCAATGACGGTTTTCAGATTGCAGAAGAAGATCTGAAGCAGAGGGGACCGGGAGACTTCTTTGGGCTGCGTCAGGCTGGTATTTTGCAGTTTCAGGTGGCGGATATCTTTACCGACGCTGTGATCCTGAAGCGTTCCAAGGAAGTAATTGAACGGATCGAGCAGGAGAATGTAGAGGAATTTGAAAAGCTGTATGAGATCTTTTTGAAACAGGAAGAAATGAGTTTTATTGATTTACATGCAGTTTGTCTATAATTTAAGAAAGGCATGGTTATTAGTATGAAAAAACAGGTCTATAATCCATTTTTACCGGTTGATGTGTGTATACCGGACGGAGAACTTCATGTGTTTGGGGAGAGAGTATATCTTTACGGTTCCCATGATCAGGAGGGCGGGGATACCTTCTGTATGCTGGATTATACCGTATATTCCGCTCCGGTGGATGATCTTAGCGACTGGCGGTGCGAAGGGGTGATCTACCGTGCAGAGCAGGATCCGGATTATCCAAAACGTCCATATATGTATGCGCCGGATGTGGTAAGGGGAAATGACGGAAGATATTATCTTTATTACTGCATGTCCGGCAGATGCGGCGTGGGCGGTTATTTCGGACCCATCAGTGTCGCAGTCTGCGACTCGCCGGCAGGGCAGTACGAGTACCTTGGTTATGTAAGGAACAAGGATGGAAGCCCGATGTTAAAATATGTCTGTTTTGACCCCGGCGTGATCAATGATGATGGCGTGATCCGGATCTATTATGGCACGCAGTATGATTTTGAGGAACGCATTTATTCTGAGTTGGATGATCCGAAAGATTTTCGGAAAGCCTTTGAATCCCGTGAAGATGTCATAAGGTCGGAACAGGAGATGTTTCATAAAAGCCGTGAGGAAATTCTGGATACGCAGGACAGCGTTATGGGACCGGTACAGGCTGTATTGGAAGACGATATGCTTACGATCAAAGAGGAAGCGCGCCATATCATCCCTTACCGGGTGAAGGGGACGGATTTTGAAGAACATCCCTTCTTTGAGGCAAGCTCGATTCGCAAGATTGGTGATATCTATTATTTTATTTATTCTTCCCAGCAGAATCACGAGCTGTGCTACGCGACCAGCAAGTATCCTGACAGGGATTTTAAGTTCGGCGGTACGATCGTTTCCAATGGGGATGTGGGCCTGAACGGTCGAAAAGAAGCTGACAGGCTGAATATGACGGGAACGACCCATGGCAGTATTGAGAAGATCAATGGTCAGTGGTACGTGTTTTATCACCGGCTTACGCATAAATCCGATTATAGCAGACAAGCATGTGCTGAAAAGATTGCGATTGCGTCGGACGGCAGCATTGCGCAGGTGGAGATTACTTCCTGCGGATTGAATGACGGCGCATTGAAAGCAGAAGGTGTTTATCCTGCGGTCATTGCCTGTCATCTTACGAATGGACATATGCCCCATGGATCTAATAAAATTTTCACGGAAAGCTTTCCGAACTGTACCCATCAGGGAGAAGACCGGTTTATCGGGGAGATTACGGATGGAACTTTGATTCGATATAAATATTTTCGATGTAACGGCAGGTGCCGTAAAGTATTTGGAATTACGTTCCGTGCAGACGGAAACGGCGTATTGGAAATTTATCTTGAAGATAAGAAGACAGATACGGCGGAGGGAAATACGGAGGCAGCTTCCGCGGAAAATGGGGCGGTCAAGCCGGACAACCGATGCGGAAGTATTGAGATTGTTCCTTCGGATGATTGGACGGAAAAATCAACGGCATTTGATATGAATGGAGGAGTTTATGCTTTGACCCTGAAGTATAGGGGAAGCGGACAGATGGAACTGAAAGAGCTCCACTGGTCGGAATGATGTGATATATCAGATCAGGGGAGATCAGCTGGCAGGAGTAATAACACGCCATATAAAATTCCCAAAACGATAAGGTTGGCAAATGTGAAGAGGCCAAGATACCGACTCCTTTTGTCAGGATATTCTCTGGCGATCTGCTTATAGGAGATCAGGCTTGCCATGGAGGCGATCAGTGTGCCCAGTCCGCCTAAGTTGGCGCCAATGATCAGAGCGGCATATTGATCTGTAAAGCCGGAGAGCAGTAAGGCGGCGGGGACATTACTGATGATCTGGCTGGAAAGGATCGCTACGGGGATCTCATGGGAGGTGATGATGCCCTGCAGGGTAGTCCGAAAGCTTTCGATCTGTGAAATATTGCCGATAAAGACGAAGAAACCGATAAAAGTAGCAAGCAGCGAATAATCAATTTTTTGAAAGATGCTGCGATCCCGGATTACCAGATAGAGACAGATGATGCCTGTCAGCCACAGCGGGGAAAAATACTTCAGTACGCACAGGATGCAAAGGATCAGCAGGATGCTATAGGAAAGCAGTGAAACCTTTGTAATCTTTACTTTGTCTGAGGATGACGTAACGATTTCTACCGGCGTATTTTTGACGAAAAAGACTGCAAGGAACAAAATGACAGCCGCTAATAAAAACAGTGGAAGCATCAGCTTGATAAAATCAGCCAGAGTCATCCCTGAGAGTGTGTAGAGATAGAGATTCTGTGGATTTCCCATCGGCATAAGCATACTGCCCAGATTGGCGGCAAGCGTCTGTAGGACGACGATGGGAAGTAGGATATGTTCTTTGCCGGAAAGCCTCAAGACGATCAGGGCAAAGGGGACAAAGGTGATCAGCGCAACGTCGTTGGTGATCAGCATACTGAAGAAAAAAGGCAGGAACACAAGGATCAGTGTAAGCTGTCTTGACGTATGGATCTTTTTCAGCAAGGAGCTGCCGATCATAGAAAAGACACCGAGTTTTTGAAATCCGGCTACCACCGCCATCAGGTTAAACAACAAAAGAAGCGTATTCCAATCAATATAATCCGCATAGGCTGCACTCGGCGGGACGATAAGCATAGAAACCGCCGCCAGCAGAAGCGCAATGGTCAGGATCGTTTCTTTTTTGATAAATTCCAGTATACGGTTGCGTCTTTGGCTGTCTGAGGTCATTTTTGGCTATTCCCCTTTTTATATATTGAAAAAGGTGCTTTGAAATATTATAACTAAAAGATTCTTTTGTTAAATATTTCAATGAGGTTTACATAACTCGCAGTTTGCGCATATATGTTTCAAAAATGATTTCATTTATAGATGTTAGAACATCTATTTTAGAAAATAGATG
>CAMWKA010000073.1 GCA_947174725.1 uncultured Lachnospiraceae bacterium
GGATCGGGTGGCAGTTTTTGTCGTGGGGACTATTTTACGGGATCCTGCTCGTTCTGGAAAAATCTTTCCTGTTAAAATGGATGGAACGATGCCCGGCATGGATCCGGCGTTGCTATACCATGCTGATGGTCATTCTGGGGTTCGTGATTTTCCGCTCCACATCCCTGTCCGGCGCATGGAATTTCCTGCAAGGGATGTCCGGAATGTTACATCTCCCCCTGTGGGATCGGAATACAGCATTTTACTTTAAAGATCTCCTGTTCTCCCTCTGCCTGTTTATCCCCTTCTGCGCGCCGATTCTTCCGACACTCAGAGATATAACACAAAAAAACCAAAAGCTTGCCAAAGCAGGCGCCGTAATCAGCATCGCCGCCTATCCGCTGATATTTCTGCTCTGCAGCGCATGGATCATCACACAAACCCCGCAGCCGTTTCTATATTTTCAATTTTAAAAAAAGAGGAATATTTCATGAAGCCAAAAAAGACCGGTAACCATAAAACTGATATCCGCCCACAGAACACATGGCAAAAGCCGTTGCAGCTTCTTATGCTTGCAGTCCTTTTCCTGTGCTGGCTGTCAGTGGGACTATCTTATCTTATCTCAGAGCCCAAGGATTATTCCGCTGCCGAAAGGCGCAGGCTTGCCGCCGCTCCTGCCCTTACATTTTCTTCGATCAAAAACGGCTTCTATCTTTCTGCTATGGAGAACTATTTCAAAGACCAGTTCCCGGCGAGAGAGAGCTTCCGAAACCTTAAGACGGCGTCTTCTCTCTATGGATTCTTACGCCTTCAGGATAATGGCTATGCCATCAGGGACGGACACCTTGCTCTTATGGATATGACTCTAAATGATGCATCCGTCACTTATGCCTGTACGCAGATACAGTATCTTTATGATACTTATCTTGCGAACAGCGGATGCCGCGTCTATTACTGCATCATACCGGATAAAAACTATTATCTTCAGCTGTCGGATCCCTCCTATCCGACACTGGATTATGAAGCGATGGAGACCCAGATCCGGGATCTGCTGAATTTTGCTTCACCCATCGATATCAGCGATAATCTGACCCTTGCTTCTTTTTTCCAGACTGATACCCACTGGAAGCAGGAAAGCCTTGTACCTGTAGCAGACACGATCCTGTCTGCTATGTCGGCAGATGACCAGCTTACTTCTTCTACAAAGGAATATCGCATGGAAACCGCTTTGGACGGCTTCCACGGCGTCCTGTGCGGCAATATGGGGTGGAATATCCCATCAGAACCGATGCATTACCTGACCAATGACAGGATACGATCAGCCGAAGCCAGTCATCTTGAAAACCAAAACTGCAGCACGGTCTACGATCCTTACTATCTGTCTTATGACGGTCCGGGGGCTGATCCGTACTCTTTCTTTTTATCCGGCTCCAGCGCATTTATAACAATCAAAAATACAGCCGCTTCCCCTGCGGCATCTGAAATCATCGCCGCAGGAGAACAGCCGTCTATCATGCAGACCAGAGAGTTGGTTGTCTTTCGTGATTCTTTCGGAAGCAGCATCGCCCCTCTTTTTTTGGCAGGCTATGATCAGATTACCCTGATCGACACCCGCTATATCAATCCTTCCTTACTAGGAGATTACATTACTTTTACGGATCAGGACGTACTTTTCTTATATAGCACGCTTCTGATCAATAACAGCTATTCCTTAAAAGCACCTTTGCAAAACTCACACTGATTCTAATACCACCGCATGCGCCACACCGGGCACCGTATTGCCTTCATTAAAACTTGTCTTACTTAAAAGCGCGCCGGTAGGAATAAACAGAACCTTTTTCCACTGCTTATCCTCCAGATTCCTTAATATAAGCGTCGAAAGAACAGCCGCCGAACATCCGCAGCCGCTTCCGCCTGCATGGGTATCCTGCCCACAGGCAGAGCCGTTGATCTCCTTCGCGTCCTGCTTGATGTTGCTCCGCTCCGAACCCTGATAGGAAGCTGCCTTTTGATCCGCAGCCTTTTCCACTGTTGCATTCCTGTTATCGGTGCGGATTGGTTCCGCATATGCCGCTCCGCTTCTTCCATAGATCTCAATACCGCAGTCCATATGCACTTTACTGATATCAAATCCTTTTTCCTTCAGCAGATGGATCAATGCTGTCTGTCCGATCACGCCGAGATCTCCCGTAATGATCCGGTCATAATCCTCCGGCACACTGGAAAAATCAGTCAAATGACGATATATCGTATCTGCTGCCGCCGGTGCCATACACGCGCCCATATTCATGGAATCCTTTAATCCGTAATCCACTACTTTTCCCGGTGTGATTGCCGTAATCTTCGCACGGCAGCCGAGGTTTAGCTGATCAGATAAGACAAACGCGCCGCTGGCAGTCACCGTTCTGGTGGCTGATAACGGTCTTTGACCACCATAATCCAGCGGAAACCGGAACTCCTTTTCCGCGCTGGCAAAATGACTGGAAGTAACACAGACGGTCTTGTCCGCGTATCCGCCATCGATCAGAATACTTCCAAGACACAGCGATTCTCCGCAGGTAGAACATGCCCCGTAAAGTCCAAATATGGGTATCTGACAGGATGCGCTGCCAAAGCAGCTGGCCATAGACTGTCCCAACAGATCGCCTGACAACAGGTAGCGGATATCCTGTTCCTGCAGACCGCCCTTTTCCAGCGCCAATTGGATGGCCTTTTTCTGAAAACTGCTCTCCGCTTCCTCCCAACTGTCCGCCCCCAGCTTATCATCCTCGGCAATCAAATCAAACCAACCGCCCAAAGGTCCTTTCTGTTCTTTGCTTCCGCCTACGGCGGCAGAAGAATGAATAAAAACAGACCGGCTAAATTCAATACTCTGTACGCCGACCTGTCTTATTTTCTGATTGTCCATACCACACACCATGCCTTTCTCTCATCTGAGCAATTACTACTGCAAAATCTCAGGTGTAGTATATGGAGTTCTTCAATATTTTATTCTGTTTCACATCAAAGGAAGATGATATTCATTTTGATTTCATATTCTTTGATATGGGCTATTAAATTAATTTTAGAAAGAATGTATATAATAACGTATATTGACAATAATAGTTAAAATGAGTTATAGTATGACTAACAAATATTAACCGCTTAAAGCTAAAAATGTTAGAGGGTGATAAAATGTTATTAGAGTATTTGCAGAAAAATTATAAAGTCAATGAACCAATTTTTGTTTCAGATGTGGATTTGCCTGTTACGGACACAAACCTGCGTCAGATGTTTAAGGTGCTTTGTGACAAGGAACAAATATATAGATATGATACGGGAATTTATTATATGAAAGGTGCAACCAGATTAAAAGGCAGTATATCTTTGTCTGCCGGCGAAGTGGCAAGATACAAATATATATCAAGGAATAATCGAGTTAATGGTTACTATTCAGGATACACTTTTGCCAATCAACTAGGGCTTACCACGCAGGTTCCTTATACCATAGAGATCGTCAGTAATCAGGCAAGCGCAAAATGTCGTGAAGTTAGTGTGAAGAACCAAAAGATAATGCTAAGAAAGCCACGAACAGAAATAAATAATGAGAATTACAGTGTATTGCAATTGTTGGATTTGCTAAAAGATCTGGAGCAATATGCGGACGAAGATATGTCTGCGGCAGCAGAGAGAATCAGTGCATATATCAGAAAGCTGGAAATCAAAAGAACGGAAGTGGATGAATATATCGCGCTTTATCCAGACAGGATTTACAAATATATCTATGAAACGAGGTTGTATAATGCTTTTGCATAAGGATAAAGAATTATTTCGAGAAGTAGTTATATCTTCGGCAGAGAAGTTTAGACTGGCAGTTCCGATTGTTGAGAAAGATTATTATGTAACAATGATTTTGAAAAAACTTTCCTTGGAATGTCCGGAATGCGTCTTTAAGGGAGGAACTTCTCTATCAAAATGTTATCATGTAATCGACCGTTTTTCTGAAGATATTGACATTGCATTTTCTAATGAGTTGTCGCAAAGCATGAGAAAGCATTTGAAAAATGATACGATTGCCGGAATCAGCAATATTTTAGAAATGCCTATTTTGGATTGGGAAAACACAAGAAGCAGACGAGATTATAATTGCTATACATTTTCATATGATCCATTGGATGGGTATGTTAAAGAAGGAAGATTGATTCAGGGGGTAAAAATGGAAGTTTCACTTGCATCACTATCCTTTCCAACAGTTGAGCTTCCGGTTGAAAGTTATGTGTATCAGTATCTTATAAAGGATAACATGAACATTGCAGATGAATACGGCCTTCATCCATTTGTGATGAATGTACAAAGACTGGATAGAACTCTGGCTGATAAGGTGTTTGCTATTTGCGACTATTATTTGCAGGGAAAAGTAAAGAGATATTCCAGACACATATATGACATTTATATGCTGTTGCCGGTAGTTGAGTTAAATGAAGAATTCAAAGTTCTTGTAGGGCAGGTTCGTGAGGTTAGATCTGAAATGAGTGTATGCCCATCTGCTGCAAACGGAGCAGATGTCCCGAAATTGTTAAAAGAGATAATCGAGAAAGAATTTTACAAGGAAGATTACTATGAAATTACAACATACTTTCAAAATCACCCGGTCAGCTATGAAAATGCAATAGAAGCTGTAAGGACGATTGCTGAAAGCGGGATGTTTGTATGAATTACACTTATAATCTTTTTTATGCTATCTCCTAAAATTTTATAATATAAATCGCCCCTCGTTTTATTCTGTTTATAAAATGTTCTAAATATTCTTATAAGAAGCCTCGTTGCTTTGCCTCTTTCATCAAATGAGGTTGGATATTGGGATATGTCCATTTCTTTGGCAATTCATCCATGATCTCAATTTTCTCAATCTCACTATGCAACTCTGTTTCATATCGTTTTATATCGGCAAAATACAACATTCCGAAAGTTTCCTTGCCATCAAATTTATCAGTTGTTGTAACAGAATATACACAGACAGGCTCTATATCAAATTCCAACGCGCCTGTTTCCTCATACAGTTCTCGCTTTGCCGTATCAATAATACTTTCCCCATGCTCCCGATGACCTCCGGGGATTTCCCATGTATCTCTATCCTTGTGCCTGCAAAAAATATATTGATTCTGTGTTTTGGATATGATCACAGCAAATTTCAGCAATTCATCCTCTATATTTTCATAAAACTTAACCTCTGTCATTTCAGTCATCCCTTCGTTCTTCGCCATAATAAATTATTTTATGGCTCCTGATCCTGCACCTCTATATTTGATATCTTGATCACCAGAACTTCTCCTACAAAAGCAATGGATCCCTCATTCGGATACGTCGGCATCCTTACCACCTCCGGATCCTCCCAGGATACCCTCGTATAGTTGATGGGTACAGCCAGTTCATATTTGATAAACGCTTCTTCTGTCCCGGTATATGTCAGCGGGGTCTTTGTCATACCATATGGCAAGAGGTCTTCCAGTCCCTCCATCTCCTGTAGATAAGGCGAACTCCCAAAAGGACCGCAAAATGCCACCGGCGTTATGCCCGGTTCGTAACCCTCGATCTCTTCCATATCCATAACAATCCTTGTCATAAATGACGTGATCGCCCGGTCCTGCAGTTCCCTTTTCAGATATACCTGATTGGCATAGACCACATTGGTCCATATCATACACAACACGGACAGCCAGACTGCTGCCTGAACCCATACTCTGCTTTTTTCCTCCACCAGTCCGATGACAAATACATACAGCAAAACAAGAGCATACAGCGTCAGAATATGATCGTTTCCTTTCGATATGATGCATACAAAATTCATGGCTGCCGGCAGAACCAGAAGCAGAAGCACCTGAATCAAATACTGCCAGATCTTCCTTCCCTTTTTCAGATTTTTTTGAACCATCATAAAGATCAGCCCTGCCACTACAATGATATTGGCTCCGCATAATAAATATTTCCAGACAATACTCAAAGAACGTCCTCGGAAAGTCATGGTCACGAATGTGTCAGGATGCGTCAGGTAATAAAAAACCTTCTGGTAAGCAAGTCCGATCGTTGAGAACAAAGACGTCTCCGTATAGTCGCCCAAAGCCGCCAGTCCATTATAGGAATCCGCGACCCAAATGCCGAAGATCCGCCGGATCACCTGCCACATCAGATAATATAAAAGTGCCGCTGCCAGTAGCGCAACGCAATAGTAAACAGTTTTCTTGATAAAATATTTGAACTCCGAACTCTTCTGCACTTCCCGAATCAATAGAAAAATCACGAGCACGATAGATACGGAGATATATGCCTGATAGATCCCCATCGCCACTGCCAGCGTAACCGCCCCCAGACAGAGAAATCTCCATGACCCCTTCTTACACAGCCAGACGCCTGCAACTGCCAAAAACAATGACAGCATAAAAAAATCCACCCAGGGAAGAAAGGAGGCATTGAGAGACGTCAGCACAGCATTACATGCCATAACACCGGAAATCATATTGATAGAGATCAGTTTCCTGATCTCCAGCAGGTCAACCACCAGATAAACGCTAAACGAAAGCCAGAGTACCGCACAAAAAGAAATCAGCCAAGGATTGCACAATCCTCCCCGCAGAAAGAGCAGGATCGGCTGCAAAACCCTTCCCAGCGCGATCTGCCATGCGCTGTCATCCTGATAGATCTGCAGCAGGGCATCATGGGCAAACATATTATTGGAAAAACGGTATCCATGGGCAAACAAATACCAGAACACAACCGAACAAAAAACGCAAAGATATCTCTGCATCGGTTTTTCATATGTTTTTTCTGTCATCCTTATCATTGTATCTTACTCCATTTCATTTCTTTTTATTTCCCATACTGCCTTCGGCAGTTCAAATAAATATAATTTAGGATATCAAAAAACCTAATTAATAGATGTTGCCTGTCAAATTGTACGAAAGATGTTTGGCGCAAGGAGTGCGCACAAATTCTTTTGTGCAATTTGACATTTACAGTTTTCAGTTAGTTTTTTTGATTCCCAAATCATAAATTTGAATACCGCAAACCTACTCTTGCTGTAAATAAATTACCATATCACTAATTCCAGTATAAATACCACCACACAGGCAGCTACGGACACCTTAAACAATCCCTGCCCTTTATATGCCATGACCAATGCCGTAACAAACCCTGCAATTCCCGTCCATTGATTGCCGGTTGCGGATATGATCGCCGGAAAGGTCATCACTGCCAGCGTCACATATGGTACATAATATAAAAATGACCTTACTGTTTTATTTTTGATCTCTTTTCTGATCAGGGTCAGCGGCAGCATACGGATCAGGTATGTTACCACAGCCATAACCAGCAGATATATCCAGATATTATGATTCATTTTCGTTTAGCATCTCCTGCTTCTTTGCTTTATTTCATGTACTTTATTTTTTACCTTATTTTCTTTACCCTAATTTTCCGCCGTCTGTAATTCTCCGTCTTCCGGCAGATCTTTCGGAAATAAAATTGCGGCCGCCAATGAGATCACTACCGTCAGAACGATGATCCTTGTTCCGGCAGAGATCTCCCGCACATATGGCATCACCGTAAACGCCAGACTTCCTAACATGGCGACAGCCACCGCCAGCGCCACATGCTTATCCTCTTTCGCCGGTGGGATAAAGATCGCCACAAACATTCCATATAGAGCTATACTCAGTGC
>CAMWKA010000074.1 GCA_947174725.1 uncultured Lachnospiraceae bacterium
CTCTTACACCGATATCCACACGATTGGATTTTGTTGGTACGGACAATTCTTTGCACACCGTTTCCATCCATTTACTGCCGCTTCGCCCTGCGGAGATAATGCAATAAGTCCCCTCATAAGTATCCTTTTCCGTCTCTGCCTGATAACCTCCATCGGTCTTTTTGACACTCTTCACTGCCTCATTAAAACGAAAATCCACTTTATCCTTCAATTCCTGATATATGTGATCCAACACCACATAATTGATATCCGTTCCCAGATGACGAACGGATGCATCCAACAGGTGCAGACCATTTTGCAGACATAGCTTCTTGATCTCCGTATTTGCCGTTGAATACAGTTTTGTCCCTTCACCTCCGTGGGTTAGGTTGATCTCATCCACATATTTCATCAGATCAATCGCCCGGTCTTTCCCTATGTACTCATACAGCGTTCCGCCGAACTGATTTGTTATATTATATTTCCCATCCGAAAAGGCTCCTGCGCCGCCAAATCCATTCATAATAGAACAGGGTTTACAGCCGATACAGGATTTTACCTTCTTCCCATCAATCGGGCATTTCCTCTTATCCAATGGATTGCCTGCTTCCAGCACCGTAATCTTCAAATCCGAATTTAATTTTACCAGTTCATACGCGGAAAAGATTCCTCCCGGTCCTGCCCCAATAATGATTACATCACTTTTCATGAACTCCCCTCCTATATCATCTATCTCACTATAAAGTCTTTTATAAAACCATTTCTTTCATCAGCGTTTCTCTAAAACATAAACATCATATCCATAAATATTGGCGGATTGTCGCCGGTATACCAAATGACGATCCCTTGTTCCATCACCTGTCTCAACCACAACATCAGTCCATTATTATCCGTATATGCAACCTCCGCCGATTGCAACATCCCGTATGTATAGACCGGATTCCTTAAAGCCACATACTGATTGGGATAAGTTTTGTTGATCTGTTCCCTTGTCATACGTTCCGCCATAATAACCCCCTCTTAGACAATCATTTACTTAGGTGTTTGCTAAACAATCGCTTTATAATTTTATCATTCCACAATTCTGTCCATGAGGCTTACACTAAATATTTTTCATACTTTCGATAATCTTCCACTCTCATCCGCACTTTCATCCTTACGCCCTGCTCCTCATAGGAAACCTCCTCTACGGCCGCGCTTTGGTTCAGATAAGATACGATCCCGCCCTGATCATAAGGGAAGCAAAACTCTCCCGATTGATAACGGTCTGCAAGCGTCTTCTCCATCAGATCCAGCAGTTCCGTCAATCCAATGCCCCTCTTGGCTGACATATAGATCCTATTGCCGCGAATGACAGGCAGCGTTTTTTCATCCATGCACAAGTCCGCTTTATTATAAACATAGACCACCGGAATATCTCCTGCGCCAAGTTCCTCCAATGTCTGATACGTTACATTGATCTGATCATCCCTGTTAATATCCGAAAAATCGATCACATGCAGCAAAATATCCGACTCTATCGCTTCCTCCAAAGTAGAATGAAACGCTTCCACCAGATGATGCGGCAGCTTGGAAATAAAACCGACCGTATCCGACAACAAAAACGGCTGATGATCCGGAGGATTGATCTTTCTAACAGTCGTATCCAAGGTTGCAAACAGCATATCCTCTTCGTAAACAAGCTTTTCCGAAGCCATAACATCTTTCCGGTAATACTGCTTAATCATGGTATTCATCAAAGTAGATTTTCCTGCATTCGTATAGCCCACCAAGGCAGCCCTGACAGCTCCGGTTTCGTTACGCTTCTTTCTTTGCGTCACCCGTTCTTTCCTGATCTGTGCCAATTCCTTGCGAAGCTCGCTCAGACGGTGTTCCAGCTTACGTCTGTCCAGTTCCAGCTTCTTTTCACCGGCGCCCTTATTGGCGCGGCTTCCTCCTCCACCGCCCTGTCTGGATAACGCTTCATGTATGCCAACCAAACGCGGCAGCATATACTGCAGTCTCGCGATCTCGACCTGCAGCTTTGCTTCCCTGCTCTTTGCCCTCTTCTCAAAAATCTCTAAAATCAGTGATGTTCTGTCCAAGATCGGACAGCGGAGCTGATTCTGAAGATTCCTGATCTGCGTAGGCGACAGCGTATTATCAAATATGATCAGATCGGCGTTCAACTCCTCCATAGCAGCCAACGCCTCATATACCTTCCCGGATCCTATGTATAACGCCTTATCTGGGCGTTCCATCTTCTGCTCCATCCTGCCTGCCACATCCATATCACAGGCCTTCGCCAACTCCGAAAGCTCCCGCATGGATAGTTCAAAATCTTTTTCCTCCGGCAGACACACCCCTACCAGAAGGGCGCGCTCTTTGTTTTCTATTTCCATTTCTGTCCTCTTGCCCTATGCGAGCTTATTACTTTCATTTCTCTCGCGTTTATTTTACCACATTTTTTCGACGATGCACAATCCTACCATCAATAATCGTATAAAAAGTCTCTGTAAAAATTTCCATCGGATTGCCGGAAAAAATTGCAAGATCTGCATCCTTTCCCACCTCGATACTACCCATGCGATCCGCCACCCCGCATATTTTAGCCGGATTGATGGTAATCGCCCGAAGGCCTTCGTCCATGGACAGTCCTGCTTTCACCGCCAATCCCGCACAATAAGGCAACGACTGAATCAACGAAACAGGATGATCCGTCGTAATCGCCAGAAGAATATTATTTTTTTCCATGATCCCCGCCGTCTTAAAAGACGCGTACTGTATCTCTATCTTGCTCCTGCTTGCCAGATGCGGTCCTAAAATAACCGGATAACCGGTCTTAGAGATATCCTCCGCGATCAGATGTCCTTCCGTGCAATGGTCCAATGTGATATCCAGATTGTATTCCTGAGCAATGCGAATCGCGGTATAGATATCGTCCGCACGGTGAGCATGTACTTTCAATGGGATCTCTTTTTTCAATACCGGAAGCCAGCATTCATAACGATAATCTTCTTTAAAATCATCCGTCTTTTTTTCCTTTTTCAACATATACTGCTTTGCCAAAAACAACTCTTCCCGCAGCATCGACGCAATTGCCATTCTGGTTGACGGCATTTTATTCTGACCGGAATAATTCACCTTAGGATTCTCGCCAAACGCTGCCTTCATCGCGGCAGGAGCTTTCACGATCATATCATCGATCCGCCGGCCGAAAGTTTTTACAAAAGCAAACTGACCGCCTACCACATTGGAACTGCCCGGTCCGATCATTGCCCCAGTGATACCCGCCCTGACCGCTTCGCCAAATGCGGCGTCCATGGGATTGATCGCATCGATCGCACGAAGATATGGCGTAACGGGTTCTTCTGTTTCATTGCAGTCATCCCCTTCCATCCCTTTCTTCTCTTCTGTGATTCCCATATGACAGTGCGCTTCTATAATTCCCGGCATGACGATACAGTCTTCGGCATTTAGAATCTCGCCTTCAAAATCAGGCGGCAGGAGTTCCTGTTCCCCTACCGCCGCTATCTTACCATCCTTAATGAGTATATTTCCACGCTTTTCGCCAAGTCCCGACTTACCCTGCATCGTATAAAGCAATCCGTTTTTAATATAAATCATACTAATAACCATGCCTTTCCATAACCCGCAAAATTTGTGCCGTTGGCACAAATTTGCGATTGAAAAATAAGCTATCGAGCTTATTTTTCAATCTACACTTTATTGCATAATATTCAAAGGATT
Organism: uncultured Lachnospiraceae bacterium; assembly: GCA_947174725.1. Lineage (GTDB taxonomy): Bacteria > Bacillota > Clostridia > Lachnospirales > Lachnospiraceae > NK4A136. The sequence continues at coordinate 3,709 of CAMWKA010000074.1, forward strand.
CACCGGTTCTCCATCCTTCGTCATCTTAAAATACACATTACACCCCTCTTCAGAATAAAAGATCGAAGGTTCTGCAACATATCCCAGAATATCACCTTTTTCCACATAATCGCCGACGGAAACCGCATAATCTTCCAATTGCCCATAAGTCAGCTGATAACCGTCACCCAGATCACATATGATAGTTCCTCCGGTCTCCACATTCTCCCTGATGGATAAGATCTTTCCATCCGCTGCGGCCGTAATCGGTTGTCCCACCGTTGCTTCGATCACAACGGAAGGATTATAACGATACTGGTTTAATGTCTTATAATAAACGACCTGATTCATACTGTAATTCATAAGGATATTGCCAACAATCGGCCAAGCCAGTTCATCTGACTCCGAAAAATGCAGCGTTACCTCCGGCGCAGACGTCCGATTATCCACAGTCCCCCGCGCGGTGTCCGTCACATTTTCAGACGGAAGAATCTCTTCCTCTGAAATATCAAGCCAATCATTTGCTTCTTCTACGTCCTGCCCTAGCATTGCCCGATCTTCTACCGGCAATACAACATCACTGGTGTTAGCTTCTTCATAGTTGATCTCCACATCCAGATCATCTGATGGGTTGACCGGATTCTGCGGCTGAAGTCCAGCAATCTGGTCTGCGATATCATTGGTTTGATTCTGTATTTCTTCATTTAATTCATTCAGATCGATTCGATTCTGATCATTATCCTGTGTATTCCTTTGATTAACATAGATTCCTGTCATGGTCAACGCAGTCAAAATAAACGCTGACGCAGCAAGCATGATAATCCGTTCCTTCCGTAATCCGGACTTCCTGTTTTTTTTCATTGCATCCTCCTTAAACATCTAATTCCATGGAAATCTTCCAAATCAATTGTCATTAGATATTTTTACCCGAATGCACCGCTTTATTCAAAAGTATTGATAGATTACATAATCAGCATAATTAGTTTTCAAAATTGACTCGCAGTCCGTTCCGTCATGAGAAAAATTACATATGGTAATTTCTTCTATTTTGCCATTTTTTAGAAGTATTTTTCCCGCTGTTTCTGAAATGATATTTCTGATCTCTTTTTCATAAATTGGAAAATTCTGCCCCCAATAATCCCTGCGTTCCTGATAGGACCAAATATCATAAAAATTTTTTCCGGCTTCCAGGTCAAACAAAAAATTGCTTCTTAATATGATAGAAAGTGCTTTTAATTCTTCCCTTGAATAGCCTTTATCATAATACTGTGCCAAAAGACCGCAAAGATATTCATCCGTCGGTATGGTCTGTGTTCCTTTTTCTGTCAGGATGGTAATCACCGGACCTGTCAGCACAGGCAGTTTCTCCGCCTCATCGATTCCTCTTCCAAAGACAGTTATAATATAAGGCAAAAACAGGACAACACAAAAAATGATACCGGTTCGTTTTAATACCGGTATCATTTTTTGTACGGGTTCAAATTGTTTATTAGGAATATGTAAGACTGATTTTCGCATTTTATAAAATTTCATATTATAAGATTTCATTTTAAAAAATTTCACTTTAAAAGATTTCTTTTTCCATATTCAAAATATCTTCTGTAATATCTATAATATAACCTTATCTTATAAAATGTTACAATCAACCTAATGCTTTATCATAAAAAATTTTCCGCGGCTGAATTGCCATGGCTATTTTGCCACATCCAGATGCTGCACGGTTCCCGCCATACCATTTTCATATAAGAACATACCGGTTTTTCTGATCTTTCCATTCAGTGCGTTATCTTTTAATGATTTTAAGGAAAATTCCGTATTAACACTTTCCAGACAGATCGCGCCGACCCCTTTGTCCTTTAGATGGTAAAGCACATCCTTTCCATGTTCATCCTTCGTCCAGATCAAAAGCTTGCTCCAGATCGCGTCGTTTTCATCGATCCAGCCATTGCCATCGTCATCATAAGCAGCCAGATCTGCAAATCCATCACCTGATTTCGTCCCAAACAATTCAGAACCATCATTGATCTTACCATCGCCATTCTTATCCAGAGCCAGATAACCGCTCCCGGAATTTAACTGCGAAATACTATCCAAAATTCCATCCGCATCAATATCAAACATAAATTTCTGATCGCTGACGCTTGCGATATTGCTGTCCAGGTTGATCACCAGCGGATCGATCAGATTGGCGGTCTGACTGGGAGTATAAGCATAGATATCATTCTGCTTATAATAATATTCTTCAAATCGTCTGCTCATCTCCAAATCAAGATTGAACTCGATCTCCCGTCCATCTGCCGTTACCACTTTTCCTTTTGTAGAAAACGCGGTATTTTCCTGTTCTTCATAGGAATACTCATTCTGGATCGCACCAATCTGCACTGCGTTACCGGATATATTGTAACTTTCCGCTCCGAATCCCTGGCCGCTTCTGCTGACACGTCCGCTCATCAGATTATTCAAATGCCTTAACAGATAAAAAAGTGCATGTTCTCTGATCTGCTTCATCGAAACACGATCTTCCATCGAAGTGATATTTCCTGATGTGATCTGTCCCTTACGCCCTAACATGGACTGCTCCATCTCAGCCGTAACGCCATCCTGAGCATTACTTTTCAGCATATCGATAAAATAGCCGTTTTTATTCCATCTTCCTTTGCTCAGCGTCGTCTGCTGTCCCGCAACTCCGGTCACTACGCTGACACTTCCTGCTTTTTGCAGGTCAGCGCCCGCAATCCACAACGTCTGTCTTTGTTTCTCTTTTGTTTCATACTTCCTTGCTGATCCCATCTGTACACTACTGGAACCAATGATCATATTTCCTTCCTTCCCTCATGCGGACATCTCACTCATCCCGGATCTTCACGTTTCCTGCTCCGATATTTTCCACTCCAAAGATCCACGGCAATTCCTCTGATCTGCCGTATGAATCCCCCGCTATCCTTCGTCTGATCCAAGACCTGCATCTTTATGTCTCCAACATAAAATACGTCACCGGTATCACAATACACCTATGGCGTGGATGCATATGAAACTGATCATGTTTCATATCATGTCCCTGCACGAATTCGTTATTCAGGAAGCAGCCCCTACTCCGTAAAAACCGCCCTGTAACCTTTATATCGGTCACAGGGCGGAAATAATTAATTCTATTTTTTTCAAACAGCATAAAAAGACTATTGACTACCCGTCGATTCTGATCCGCAGTGCATCATACACGATTATAATTGATCAGGCATCCCTTTAATATGATCTGACGCTCTTCGTCTGTCATGTCGCCGAGGGTCATTGTAAATTCTATCGTCTTGCCATCCTTTATGGCATATGCCTTGATCTTATCTGTCTTATTCTCCACCGCTTCTTTGATCTTCGGCAGGAAGATATAATCCATATTCTGAAAAGGAAGTTCTCCCTCAGGAATGACAAATGGCAGCATACCCCAGTTGATCAAGTTGGAACGGTAACGCTTTGTGGCATATTCATTCGCAATATTGGCCCAGCCTCCAAGCACCTTCTGGCAGCTGGCAGCCTGCTCTCTTGCAGAACCGTCACCCGGTTTTACCGCAAAGATCGTAGAACCGATTCCCAACGTATTGTGATTGACGCCTTCAAAAGAAGACTTCACTACATCCATAATCTCTGACAAACCTTCCAATGCGCCTTTCGGACATTCTCCGGCTTCCAGGGCCTTTTGTGCTTTCTGTACCGCCTTGGCGCGTCCTACATATTCCGGATCTTTTCTGGACAACGTAAATTCTGCAAGTCCCAAAGGATTGCTTCGATAAGAGGACGTCTCACCGGACGGGATCAGCTCGTCAGTCGTAGTCACCGGATCATGAATCTCGGAAACCACACGAAGCAGAAGGTTTTCCGGAAGCGCGGGCATCGCAGGCCAATCCTTAATATTCGGACCAAATTTGATCTCGACTGTCGGATCAGGCACTCCCTTAGAA
>CAMWKA010000075.1 GCA_947174725.1 uncultured Lachnospiraceae bacterium
GCCTGGAACACCGCTTTTTTTCCTAAGCTATATTTTAAATTATTATTTGTTAAATGATGACAATGCGAAGATTGCCAGTCTGGGATTTTTTGTTGGCAATGCTGCGGATATTGTACTGAATATTGTGTTTGTCATGATATTAAAACAAGGGACAAAGGGTGCAGCGTTGGCGACGATCATAGGGCTTGTGATTTCGATTTTATGTTATCTTCCCGGATTGTGTGCAAAAGATCATAGACTTAAACTTGGAAGGAAACTGCAAAAGATCCGCTTTCATGAGATGTTTCATATCTTTCGGACTGGATTTTCCACTTCCGTTCAGTACCTATACCAGATGCTTTTTTTATTGATAGCGAATCACATACTTATGCTCCATATGGGAAAGGAAGGTGTCGCCGTATTTGATATGCTGCAAAACGCTTCCTATCTGATCCTGTATTTATACAATGGCACCGCCAAAGCTCTACAGCCGTTGGCAAGCACTTTTTATGGCGAAAAGAATACTATGGCGGCAAAAAAAGTCAGAACACTGGCTCTCATATCAGGAACGGCTGCAGGTCTGGCTGTCATTGTCTTGCTGGTTTCTTTTCCGGAAATATTCTGCCGGATTTTTGGACTGGAAGGGACTCCGATTCTACAGATAGGCAGACATGCGCTGCATATTTACTGTATGAGCGCAGGATTTGCAGGAATCAGTATTATTTTAGAAAGCTATTATCAGTCAGTATCAGAAGAAATCTGTGCCTTTGTGATTGTCATTCTGCGCGGCGCGCTGATCCTTCTTCCCCTATCCCTGCTTTTCGGAATATTGGCGCCGGGACTGTTCTGGTATATCTTCCCGGTAACAGAGGCGGTTTCTCTGATGATATTTCTCCTCTGGCATCATTTTTTTTATCAAACAAACAATGCACAGGATCCTAAGCGGATCTGCAGTTTTACGATACACAGTCGTACGGATGATATCGGAGAGCTGGTGAAGGAGATCGAAGCATTTTGCGAAAAGTACTCGGCAGACCAGAGGCAAAAATATTTTCTCATCATGTCTGTGGAAGAAATTAGTTCCGCCATTATTCAGGGGGGATTTGCAAAAATAAAGGACGGCTTGATTCAGATTACGCTGCTTTCCCTTGAAAATGGAGAGTTTGAGCTGCATATCCGTGATAATGCGGCGTCCTTTAATCCCTTTTCTCTGGAAATGAAAAAAGCTTTGCGGCCGGATGACGTTGATATGGACGCAGTGGGCATGCATGTGATCAAAAAACAGGCTCACTATTATTTTTACAGGAAGTATCAGGGATTTAACTCCCTGATCGTAAGAATATGAGAGTGATATAGATAAATAAAAAGACGAGGAGAACTGCCATGAAGATTTCGTTAAGAATAAAAATGATCTGCGTGATCCTGATGACCGCTGCAGCTTTTGCGGCAACGGCAGCAGGGATCAGTTATACGCTGTATTCTTCCACGATGGATCAGCATTATAAGACGCTGGCAATGAATACCGCAAAGACGGCTTCCCTGATCTTAGACGCGGAAGCAGTCGGAACTCTGACTGACGGGGTCATGGAAATATATCGGACTCACTGTACAGGGAATGATGCTCCGGTATTTCAACAGTTTACGGAAGAGGACTGGATGGATTATTATGCTTCTTTTCACGAGATAACCGCCACTGAAGCGTATTTTAACATTTTGCATGCCCTTTCCATATTCAGGGAGGAAAGCGGGGTGCGCTGGATGTATATCTGCTATATGGATGAAGAAACAGAAAAAGCAGTTTATATCATAGATGCGGATACAACAAAAGAAGCGACTCTAAGCGGACACTGCGATCCTATAGAAGACGGTAATATGGAATTAATGCAGCAGGGTATTTATGATTTTCCAGCCTATGTCACCAATTATGAGGAATACGGATGGCTCTGTTCTGCATCGGCAGCCATCATGGATAGCGAAGGTAATGTGATCGCCAATGTATATGTGGATCTTTCCATGAATGAGGTGATGCGGGACAGGCAGAACTTCCTGATACATATGGGACTGGCTTTGTTTGTCATAACCACGTTCCTGATTCTGATAATGACCATTGCCGTAAATCGTACTGTAGTAACTCCGATCAACAGATTGTCCTTTGCAGCAGAACGTTTTGTGCAGGATAAGAGGGATTGTGAAGGCACTGCTTCTGCAATATCACGGTTGGACATTCGGACAGGGGATGAGATAGAAAAGCTCACCGCTTCCATTAAAAAGATGGAGGGAGAGATCAACAGATATCTCTCTGATCTGAGTGATATTACAGCTGAGCGCGAAAGAATCAGCGCAGAGTTAAATATTGCCAGAGATATTCAGACCTCTATGCTGCCCCGTATATTTCCGGAAAGGAGAGAAATTGATATTTATGCAACCATGACGCCGGCAAAGGAAGTCGGCGGAGATTTTTATGATTTTCTTTTTGTTGATGAGAATCAGCTTGCCATCGTTATGGCAGATGTATCGGGCAAGGGTGTTCCGGCAGCAATGTTTATGATGATATCAAAAACTCTGATCAAAAGCGCGGCACAGGCAGGGCTTTCTCCCAAAGCGGTTCTGGAAAAGGTAAATGACCAGCTTTGCGAAAGCAATGAGGCGGAAATGTTTGTTACCGTATGGCTGGGGATTCTGGATATCAGAACCGGAAAACTCCGCTGCGCCAACGCAGGACATGAATATCCTGTGCTTAGGAGACGGGGCGGCGATTTTGAATTATATCCCGATGCCCATGGATTTGTGCTGGCAGGCATGGAAGATATGAAATATCAGGAATATGAACTTCAGCTTTTTCCAGGAGACACTATATTTGTCTATACTGACGGCGTAACCGAAGCAACGGATGCGCAGCATGAGTTATATGGAACAGACGGGATGCTGCAGGCGTTAAATGAAAATAAGCAGCTCTGTGGAAAAGAACTGCTGGACGCGGTACATAAAGGAATCCATCGGTTTGTCGGCAATGCGCCGCAGTTTGATGATATTACAATGTTGTCCCTGACGATCAATGGAAAATGCTAATTTTGTAGCTATCAATGTTGTTTTTGGAAAAAGTGAAAAAAGTTCTTCAGAGGGTATTATTATCCTCACAAGAACTAAGGATACCTTTGAAAAGGTTTTAAGGAGGAAGACAGATGGAACCTATAAGACCTGTACGTGTTACAGAATCAATACGTCCTTTTCTGGGACGCCCAAGTGCAAACCCCAATATTTTTTTTCGTGGGGAGGCAGCGTTTCCGGGTACATTGGCACCAGAGGACAGAAATTATTATTATCATGCCACCACCTTAGGTAATCTTCCGGGCATTTTAGAACGAGGACTTGATCCGGGTATGGGAGGAAAAGGTGGGGCAGGTGAATATATTGCGGCTCCGGTGAATCAAAAAGCAGGAGATAAGTTTGCAAAAAGGGATGCTGGATTTGTATATTTGGCGGATAATGCTGAAATAGCAGCCCGTTATGCATTTCAATACGATGATCAAGCAGATGGATTTGTTGAGCCTCAGGCAATCGACAGGGGAAATATAGAGAGAGCAGCAGTCATACTGCGGGTTCGTAAAAAGGTGCTACAAAAGAAAGATTCACCGGAGAGAGACGATGCTGAGGTGGAAGGGGCTTACAGGACAACTCAGAGACTGATGCCAAGCAATTTGGAAGTCCTAACGGAAGAAGGATGGGTGTCCCTTGAAGATAGGAATCTACGTCAGGAAATTTATCACAATGTAAATAATGTATTAGGTCGGATGGGACCGCATAACCTTCTGTCGGAAGACGAAAATGATATCAGGGCAAGAGAAGCCAGACCAGCAGGGGCGGCAAGACCACATAGGGATGAGACTTCTTTGGAGGAACTCAAAAGCGAGGAGGGCCCAAGGAGAGAGGTCAGAAGAACGCCACCGATTAATCATACGGAAAAATCTTTTGATAAGAGTTCGAATCTTTGATAGTGATCATTTTTATAGCATTCAGTATCTGGGATTAAGCGAAAGGAATGGAGGTCTTTTATGGAAATTAACAGACAGAAAGAGGAGACAAAATTAACGATAGCGCTGGAAGGGCGGCTGGATACGCTGACTGCACCGCAACTTGAGGCGGAACTGAAGCAATCGGTAGGTGATGTGACGGAGCTTGTCTTTGACTTTGCAAAACTGGAATACATTTCCTCTGCCGGATTGCGTGTGCTTCTTTTGGCGCAGAAGGCGATGAACCGGCAGGGTAGTATGGTGATCTGCAACGTCAATAAAATTGTCATGGAAGTGTTTGAAGTTACGGGGTTTGTGGATATTTTGGATATCAAATGCGGATAACCCAAAGGAGGATAAAATGACACTGGATGAAACATTGCAAAATGATTTATTGCTTATGCTGCTTCCGGAGCATCGTGATGAGATTGCGACGCTTATTAAGGAATATCACGGAAAGTTTTTTACGGGCGATATCAGCAAAGAGGAGGTTGCCATGTTTTCTTTCCTTGTAGCTGCTGCGTTGAAACCCGGGATGGCTAAAGAATGTGCTGAGTTTCTAAAAGATGCTTTTGGATTATAACTGCAGAATAGGATAAGCAGATTAACTTATTATGGAAGAGAGAAAGAGTATGGATTTTATTGATACGGAAAATGAATACATAGTATCTGTTATTACCCCTTGTCATGAAGCGTCTTTGGAGCTTCTGCGTAAGGCTTTTGATTCACTTAAGGCGCAGTCATTGGCCTTTGAGCAGTTGGAATGGATCGTTGTGGTGCATAATTCCTCGTCAGATAATCTTCGGCAGGTGGAAGAAATGGTAGCTCCTTATACGAATGTAAGGCTATATAAGCTGCGCAATGAGTTCCATGCGGCTTCCAGCCCAAGAAATTATGCGTTAAAAAGGATTCGGGGAACCTATGTGACTTTTCTGGATGCTGATGATCTTTTGGAAAGCGATTATCTGGAGCAGGTAGTAAAGGGTTTTTCTGATGAGGCCATTGACGCTGTTTTTGCCAGTATGAAGAAGGTCAACATAGATGAGAAAAGAAAATTAAAGACAGGTATCGGAAAAAAGTATGACGGAAACGGTGAAGCGGTGCAGATCATAGACTGCGGTCCTGACTGTGAATCTGATATGATGCATGGTTCAGATCTTGCAGTAACTGCTAAGACATACCGGAGCAGTGTGATATTGAAGCATGAGATCATGTTCAATGAAGAAGTGCCTATTGCGGAGGATGTGCTGTTTAATCTGCAGTTCCTTTCATATGGCAGAAAGGTTTGCTTATTAAAAGATTTTGCCGGTTATATTTATTCCCTGCGGGATGACTCGGAGATTCAGTCTATGAATAAAGCATCGTCCAGAGTGCTTCTGTGTGGGATGGGATTTTTAAAAGTTCTATCTTACGGTTATGAAAAGGGATTTTATATGGATAATCTTCTTTTGGACCTGATTGGATATGAATCGGCGATAGTAATGGCGAGTGTGAATCTGGAAATGAAGCATCGTAAGGAACTGAAATCCGCTTTTGCCCCTTATATTGCAAAACTGGCAGATGTTAAGCCCACATCGCGGTATGATGATAAGCTTCTGAAAATATTGAAGATTATGCCCAAGATCGTGTTGCTGCATCCATATTTTATGAGTTTTGTAGCTGCAATGATGAGGTTGTTTAGGGTTGATACGAACAAAATGACGCGAAAGATCAATGAGGAAAAATAAGGAGAGAGTTATGACAAATGATTATTTAATTAAGGTTTTCTTTCGGAAATATCTGCCGGTTTCTATTTTCTGTGTGGCGATGGCGACTATTGCAATGACGATCGACAGCGTCCTGACAGGAATACTGGTGGGCGGCGATGCGCTTGCAGCGATGAATGTTTCTTCACCGGTTTATCTGATTATTACATTGGTCGGCGGTATTCTTTCCAGTGGAAGCGGAGTTCTGGCGGCAAAATATGTGGGAAGCAACGATAAAGATAAGGTAAATACAGTTTTTTCCATCAACTGTATTTGTAACCTTATATTTGGCGGACTGCTTATCCTGCTGTTCTGTCTAAAAGCTCCGGATCTTGCCTATTTTCTGGGCGCAAGGGACACAGGTGTCAAAAAGATGGCTTCTGCTTACATATATGGTCTGTCAATCGGCGGATTACCTATGTTGTTTAATGCAACCCTTTCGCGTTTCAGCCGTATGTTTTATGACGCTAAGATCTTATCAGTCAGCATGGGTATTATGAGCTTAAGCGATATTGTGCTGGATGTACTGTTTGCAGGAGTATTCAAGATGGGTATGTTTGGTATGGCGCTGGCTTCTTCTATGAGTTACATACTTTCGGTTATGTGTATGCTCGTTATGATGAGCAGGCAAAGGTCAGATCTGAAGCTGTGCAGGCCGAAGAACTTTTTTAGGGAATTAAAAAGTATCGTTGTTATGGGCTGTCCTGATGCACTGAATTCAGGATGTTCCGTTGTATCTTCTGTCTTTGTCAATAATTTGTTAGTCACACTGGGCGGGACAGCTGCATTAAGTGCGAGAACTGTCCAAAGCGGTATTACATCTATGACTACCAGTGTGGTAATGGGGGTCGGCTTTACCCTGGCGCCTTTTATTGGAATATTATGGGGCGAGCGGGATGGGAACGCTATAGAGAAAGCGCTTAGACGGGGGTTGTGGCTGGGACTCAGGATCTGTCTTGTTATGTGTGTAATTGTCTGCATTGCAGCTAATCCGCTTTGCAGACTGTTCGGTGTTCAGGATGAGGCTACGATCGGAATGTCTGTAGCGGCGGTTCGGTATGCAGTTGCCGGAGGAATATTTGGTTCTGTAAACTGTCTGTTCCTATATTATTATCAGAGTATTGGGAAGATATGGATATCCAACATGATAACGGCTGCCAGATCCTGTATATATGTGGTGCTGTTTATATTTCTGACACAGAATATTCTGGGTGTGACGGCAGTCTGGATCAGTTCTCTGATTGCAGAAGGATTTACGATGATGACACTTATCTTGATGGTCTGGCTGATGTCACGGAAGTTTCCAAGAGGGATGCGTAGCTATTTATTTCTGCCGCCGGAATTTCAGACGAAAAATCCGGTTTATGAGGTTTCCATACGAAATGATCTGGATGTGGTAATCACACTTTCCGGCAAAATTCATGCCTTTTGTCTGGAACATAATGTAGAACCAAGAAAAGCTTATTACGCGGCTTTGTGCATAGAAGAAATGGCAGCAAATGTAGTACAGTATGGTTTTCAGAAAGACCGCCAGCATTTTCTTGATATCAGGATCATGATAGAAAAAGATAACATTTTTTTCAGAATGCGTGATGACGGAGTTCGTTTTAATCCTTTTGAGTACATAGAAATGAGGAAAATCGATGAGGAGGACCGCTATCTTTTTAACAACATTGGTATTCGGATGGTAAAAAGACTGGCGATTGAAATGGACTACCGTTATTCGGTAGGAATGAATTATCTGTTTGTAACAATATAATCTGCGTTTATAATTTTCCAGCCGGAAGTATAACGTAAAATTTTATTAAGAATTAGGAGGTGCTTCATTATGGAATTAAATGATAAGCTTAAAGAACTGAGTTTGGGAAGGTTTGAAGGCAGAAAG
>CAMWKA010000076.1 GCA_947174725.1 uncultured Lachnospiraceae bacterium
ATTCTGAACCGTCCAAAGTTGTTCCCGGAAAATTTTATCTTTACATAGATCAATCCCAGTTACAGAAAATGGCGTCTGATCCGGAGTACCGGGCGAAGGTGTACGGTTTGATGGATAGCGAACTTCAAGGAAAGAAAGGCTATACATTGCAGTACAGCGACGGTAGAAATGTTACCTCTCATACTACGGGAAGTATCTTTTCACTGTGTGAGGCAAATCAAAAATTTGCCGGTGCGGATGGAATCCCCTACCGTGGCAGCTGTACCTCGGATCATCCGGTTTCTTCGTCTAACTCCCATGCACAGGTACGCAGCATGAGCTTTCTCTATGACCACATTGACCCGGCAAAATCGGCAGCGAAGGAAAGAAAGGCAGCAGCGGTAAAAGCGGCAGAAAAATCAGCAAAGAAACGGTCTGAGAAAAAACAGGCAGCCAAGAAAATGGAGGAAAAGGAAGCGAATGAGAAAGCAATGGTGAAAAAGGCTTTAGATAAGAAAGAGGCGAAAAAAGAACTGGCACGGGAGAAGGATGAGGATAGTGAAGTGGCTGATGAATGGCTGGAGCAGCAGATGGGAATCGGTGCAGGAACTATTTTTGATACCACAGCATAAACGCATAAATACAACATTTACATAGTGTGTTTTACAAAAAATAGTTGGCGTTGTCTACATATGTGGATTATAATAATGTGGACAAAGTCAACTATATTTTATGGAGTAACTATGATGAAGCGTTTTATGAATCCAAGAGTGATGCTTATTATTTCAATGACGGTATTTGGTACTCTCGGTCTGTTTGTAAGAAATATTTCTGTATCTTCCGGTGAACTTGCGCTATACCGGGCAATGCTAGCGGCATTGCTGATTGCGGCTTTTCTGTTATTCACAAAACAAAAGATTCCGTTTCGTGAAATCAAAAAAGAACTTCCCCTTCTTTTGTTGTCCGGTGTGGCCATGGGCTTTAACTGGATATTTCTTTTTGAAGCATATAGGTACACTACGGTGTCCGTTGCGACACTTAGCTATTATTTTGCTCCGGTCATTGTGACGGTAGCTTGTCCCATTTTATTTAAGGAAAAGATGTCAGCAAAACAATGGATCTGTTTTTTTATGTCCACACTCGGCATAATATTGATTACAGGTCTTGGGGATCTGTCGGTCGGAAATAACCACTTTGTGGGCATTCTTTTTGGACTTGGCGCTGCCTGTCTTTATGCAACGGTTATTCTGCTTAATAAGTTTATTAAAAAGGTGGAAGGCATACATAGAACATTATTGCAATTTATTGCTGCAATTCTTGTTCTGATTCCCTATGTGGGATTCACAAGCGGAGTCACACTTTCTGATCTTGATGGTATAGGCTGGGTCTGCCTGCTGATTGTGGGACTTGTCCACACCGGTGTGACTTACTGTCTATACTTTTCTTCGCTGAAAGAACTTCCGGGACAAAAAGCTGCTATATTGAGCTATATTGATCCCCTTGTGGCTGTTTTGGTATCTGTTTTGATTTTGGGAGAAGACATGACTGCCATGCAGGTCATCGGCGGCGTTCTGATTTTAGGATTTACCCTATGGAATGAGATTACACCCAAAAATCAAAAAACGGATTGAACAGATCATAGAAGTATGCTAGAATACAAACAATTGAATATGTGCAGTAAGGTGTCGGAGTAATCAGAAATATGGTTAGCTTCGATGAAAAGGGAAACAGGTGAAAATCCTGTACGAACTCGTCACCGTAATTAGGGAGCAGAGATCAATATGTCACTGGGAAACTGGGAAGACGGTCAATGCGATGATCTTTAAGCCGGGAGACCTGCCTTGCTGTTGTACGGAAACATTTGTTTCAAGCCACGAGTAACTGGTTGTACGGTTGAATTTTTGGGAAGGATGTCTGTAATGACGGAATTCCTTAAGATTTATTTTGTGTACAAACCCTTTACCTGTAATTTAGGAAAGGGTTTTTCTTATGTATGCACTAAATACAGGCATTTTGTAAGCTGGATGGCAAACGTTTCTGTAGGAACATATTTAATAAATACAATGCAGAAAACTGCGGAAACGAGGAAAGTATGAAAAAGAAATGGAGTATTGCATTATTAACCGGTGTTATGGCTTGTTCATTGGCAATGGCGGGATGTTCAACGGGAAGGGAGACTTCTGGCGGAAATACAATGACAGACCAGGAAGCTGCTGATGAAGTGGCGGCATTGATCGATGCAATCTATGTCCAGAGGAGAACGGACAGTACGGACGAACAATGTACACAGGCAAAAGCTGCATGGGATGCTTTGACGGATGCCCAGAAAGAATTGGTGGAAGGTGAAAATGCAGATCCGGATTATTTCGGCAGGGATACCGGTGATGCTTCCAAAGATGATCCACGTAATCAGGACGGTATTGGTGAAAATGAAATTCTGGTAGTTAGTTTTGGAACTTCCTTTAATGACAGCAGAGTCAGTGATATTAAAGGAATAGAGGATGCGATACAGGCGGCAAACCCGGGATGGACAGTGAGAAGAGCGTTTACGGCGCAGATCATCATCAATCACATACAGGCACGTGACGGGGAGCATATTGATAATATGGAGCAGGCGCTGGAGCGGGCAGTGTCAAATGGAGTAAAGAATTTGGTAATACAACCAACTCATTTGATGCACGGTGCAGAGTATGATGAATTGATGGAAGCTGTTGAAGTTTATCGGGATCAGTTTGAAACTGTCAGAGTTGCGGAACCGCTGCTTGGCGAAGTTGGCACAGATGCAACTGTGATCAATGACGATAAAGAGGCCGTTGCAATAGCGCTTACACAGGCAGCAGTCAGGGATGCGGGATTTGACAGTCTGGATATGGCAGAGGAAGACGGAGTTGCATTTGTATTTTTAGGACATGGCACATCTCATACAGCAAAAGTGTCATATAGTCAGATGCAGACACAAATGGCAGAACTTGGATACAATAATGTATTTATTGGTACGGTAGAGGGAGAACCAGAGGAAACCTCCTGTGAAGCAGTGATGGATGCTGTGGCACAGGCGGGTTATACGAGAGTGATTCTCCGGCCATTAATGGTTGTGGCAGGAGACCATGCCAATAATGATATGGCTGGAGATGATGAGGATTCATGGATCAGCATATTTAAAGATTCCGGAAATTTTGAAAGCGTAGATGTGCAGATCACAGGTCTCGGCTCCATTGATGCCATTCAGCAGATTTATGTAGAACACACAGCTGAAGTTATAAATGAATAACAGGGAGAAATTAAATATGAAAAAAATTGTAATGGTTTTAATGCTGCTGTTATGCATATTGATTAGCGGCTGCAAAGATACAGACAGCGTACAGGAACCGGAGGCGGCAGCGCCGCCTGACGGAATATATATGGCAGAGTTTCATACGGACAACAGCATGTTTCACGTAAACGAGGCCTGTGAAGGAAAGGGTACACTGACTGTTGAAAACGGAGAAATGGTCATTCATATTTCGTTACCTTCCCAAAATGTTTTAAATCTTTATCCGGGACTTGCTGAAGATGCACAGAAAGAAGGTGCAGAACTGCTTTCGCCTACGGTGGATACGGTTACATACAGTGATGGAATGACAGAAGAAGTCAATGGATTTGATGTGCCGGTCCCTTTTCTGGATGCGGAGTTTGATCTGGCTTTGGTGGGAACAAAGGGAGTTTGGTATGACCACAAGGTAAGCGTTTGTGATCCGATACCCGTTACCGATGGGGAACAGACAGAAATAGGAGATTGTCTGGAAGATGGTGTATACAGCATGGAGATTACCTTTGAAGGCGGAAGTGGAAAAGCAGTGATCTTGTCTCCTGTGGTAATTGATGTGGCGGAAGGAAATGTGATGGCGACGCTGGAGTGGAGCAGCTCTAATTATGATTATATGATCGTAGATGGTGAAAAATATTTACCGGTCAATACGGAAGGTAATTCCGTATTTCAGATTCCCATTGGGGCATTTGATGTTCCCATTGACGTGATTGGTGATACGGTAGCAATGAGTTCGCCTCATGAAATTGAATATACGCTAACATTTCATTCTGATACTGTAAAATCTTTAGAGTAAACGGCGGTTAAGGTTTGTAAATGTACAAAGGCGGTGCAGTAGGTCAATGTGGAAAAGAATAGGGATAATAACATTATGCTGCTTAGTTGGTGTGGGATTGCTGTGGCTTGGAGGCTGCAGCAGTCCTTCTTCCGAAGCCCGGACAGTGGAATTGGAAAAGACCGGCAGTATGGATTTACAGTATGCAGAGAATTTTACGGTAGATTATTTTGAAGGCGGCTATACCCTGCTGACAGTTAAAGATGGTACTGAAATTCTGGTGGTTCCGGAGAATAAAGAAATTCCCGGGGGATTGGCGGAGGATGTGATTATATTACAGCGGCCGATCAGGAATCTTTACCTGGTAGCATCCGCAGTGATGGATATGTTTGACCAATTGGATGCCATAGATACCATTACGCTTTCCGGACAGAAAGAAGACGGTTGGCATATTGAGGCGGCACAAGAGGCTATGGAAAATGGGAGTATGCTTTATGCCGGTAAATATAATCAGCCGGATTATGAATTGATCATGTCGGAAAATTGTTCCCTTGTTATAGAAAATATGATGATTTCCCATTCGCCGGAAGTGATTGAAATGTTAAATGATTTTGGAATCCCTGTTATGATCGAGTATTCCAGTTACGAGCCCCATCCGCTTGGAAGAGTGGAGTGGATCAAGTTTTTTGGAGCTTTGCTTGGAAAGGAAGAGGAAGCGGAGCGTGTGTTTGCGGAACAGTTGGAAATTTTGGAAGATGTAACGGCAGACGAAAAGACAGATTTGACAGTTGCCTTTTTCTATATTACTTCAAACGGTCTTGTACAGGTTCGTCAGAGTTCCGATTATATTCCCAAAATGATTGAACTGGCGGGAGGAAGGTATATATTTGATCAGTTAGGGGACCCGGAATCCGCCAGGTCTACTTTAAATATGCAGGTGGAAGAATTTTACAGCAGTGCAAAAGATGCTGATTTTATTATATATAACAGTTCCATAGACGGTGGTATTGCATCCATAGAGGAACTGCTTGATAAATGTTCTCTTTTAGAGGATTTTAAGGCTGTTCAGGACGGAAATGTCTGGTGTACCACCAATGATATGTATCAGCAGTCTATGTCAATCGGATATATGATTGAAGACATACATCATATGGTCTGCGGTGAAGGGGAAGAGGAAATGAGATTCCTGTTCCATCTGGAGTAGGGAGGCTGGGATGCAGCAGAATAGAAAGATAAGATATATAACCGCATTTTTACTTCTTATAATGGCTGCTATTGTGCTTTTTGCCGCCAATATTTGTATTGGCAGCGTAAAGATATCCTTAGGGGATATTTTACGAAATCTGCTGGGAGAGAAAATCGATCAGACAACGGAAAGGATTTTATGGGATATTCGCCTGCCGAGAACGCTTGCCGCGTTGATCCTTGGAGGTGCATTGGCATTGGCGGGCTATCTTCTACAGTCTTTTTTTCATAATCCCATTGCAGGGCCTTTTGTGCTTGGGATTTCCTCCGGCGCTAAAATGATCGTTGCACTGGTTATGGTTTTTTTGATGGGACGTTCCATAAAGGTTACTTCGATGGCGTTGATTTTTGCCGCCTTTCTGGGAGCAATGATATCCATGGGATTTGTCCTTCTGATGTCTCGTAAGATCAATAACATGGCGATGTTAGTTGTGAGCGGTGTCATGATCGGATATATCTGTTCGGCGATTACAGAACTTGTGGTTACCTTTGCAGATGATGCGGATATTGTGAATCTCCACAACTGGTCAAGAGGAAGTTTTTCCGGCATGACCTGGGATCATGTGGCTGTCATGACCGGTGTAATTGCAGCTGCCTTTGCGGTAGTTTTTCTGATGGCAAAACCGCTCAGCGCATATCAGTTGGGAGATGCTTATGCCCAAAATATGGGAATTAATATCAGGCTGTTTCGTACGGAACTTGTGATATTATCCAGTATCTTATCGGCATGTATCGTAGCGTATGCGGGTCCGATTTCCTTTGTGGGACTGGCGGCGCCGCACATAGTAAAAAGCATGCTGGGGACAACAATGCCGATTTTGATGATCCCCGCATGTTTTCTGGGCGGGGGAGTATTCTGTCTGTTTTGTGATCTGTTGGCCAGAAATCTTCTTGCTCCTACGGAGATCAGCATCAGTACAGTGACAGCTATTTTTGGAGCGCCGGTTGTGATATGGATCATGATAAAGAGAAATAGGGAGAAAATTTTCTGATGGAATATTATTTTTTCACAGAGAAGATGAGCGTAGGGTATCAGAAGCGTCCCCTGATAGAGAATATAGAGATCCGTCTGGAAAAAGGTCAGATCTTAACGCTGATTGGACCAAACGGCGCTGGAAAAACAACTGTCCTGAAAAGCATTGCAAGACAGATCGCCTTGACCGGAGGCGTTGTTTATCTGGATCAGCATAATGCAGCGAATCTATCCGGAGCAGAATTTTCACAGAAAATGGCGGTAGTGCTGACAGAAAGGATGCATACGGAAATGATGACCTGTGAGGATGTGGCGGCTACGGGACGTTATCCATATACGGGGCACTTTGGCATCTTGACAGAAGATGACCGCAGGGTGGTCAGAGACGCCATGGAGTTAGTTCATGTAACAGATATTAAGGACCAGGATTTTACCCGCATCAGCGACGGACAAAGACAGCGTGTCATGCTTGCCCGTGCCATCTGTCAGGAACCGGAGATCATCGTTCTTGATGAACCCACTTCTTTTTTGGATGTGAAATATAAGTTAGAATTTTTATCAATCCTTCAGAAAATGAGGAAGGAAAGGGGATTGACCGTGATTATGTCCCTTCATGAACTGGAACTGGCAGAAAGGGTTTCGGATAAAATACTGTGTATCAACGGGAAGTATGTTGACCGGTTTGGCAGTCCTGAGGAGATCTTTGAAGACGGATATATCTCCAAGCTGTTTCGGATATCATCAGGCAGTTATAACGAAAAAAACTGCAATATGGAACTGGATGCGGTGAAAGGAAATGCGGAAGTTTTTGTCATAGCGGGCGGGGGAACCGGTAGAAATGTGTACCGGAGACTACAGCGTCAGGGAATAGCGTTCGATGCGGGGATTCTGTTTTGTAACGATCTTGACTATCCCGTGGCAAAAGCGCTGGCCTCCTGTTGTGTGGAAGCAGAAAGCTTTGAACCGATTACAGATACGTTGTTAGAGACTGCAAAAAAAAGAGTGGATATTTGCAGGAAAGTGATCTGCTGTAAAGAATCCTTTGGCACATTGGAATCTGCCAACAGGGAATTGCTTGAATATGCAAAAAAGGAAAACAAAGAAATTGAAATCATATTACCAAAAAGGTTTGGATGACATATGGCAAAAGTAATCATGATACAGGGAACGATGTCCGGTGCCGGAAAGAGTATTCTGACGGCTGGATTGTGCAGAATCTTCAGACAGGATGGGTATCGTACGGCACCGTTTAAATCACAGAAT
>CAMWKA010000077.1 GCA_947174725.1 uncultured Lachnospiraceae bacterium
TCTTGACAACGAAAAGCGTAAGCTTTTTGTTGTATGCTGCCGCAGGCACAAATTATCTCCCTTTCTGCTTTTTGAGCATTGCATATATGATTATGACTCATATATGTAATAGAAAATCTTGAATATTCTATTTATGATCTCCGATTTTCTATTTTTCCTCGTTATTTTACAAAGTTATAATGGATAAATCAATGTATTTTTCTACAAAAAATCAGTTCCTTTTTGGCTTCCTGTGTTCAAAGATGACATATATCAGGATAAAAATCCATACAACGGCAAGAGAAGTAAGCAGTATGACGGCAGTATTCGGAAGCGGACCAAGATCCGTTTTGGCATTTGCCGAGGCTCCTTCCTGATTCAGACGGTATAAGGATGTGATATCACTGTATAGGTTTTCAATATACTGTTCGTCGATCGTTTCCCCACGGCGGACAGATTTTACGGTATTTTCGATCAATTGTCCCGCCGCATCGCGCAGGGAGGCAGAACCGTTAAATACGGGCGTTACAAAGGTATTGGCGGTATAGTCCAGCAAGAGCATGGAAGCTGCAATCTTAACATCATAATAGGTAGAGTTATCCTCGCCTCTTCTGGAAAGATAATCCTGATATTCCGCACTGTTCCGCGCGCGGGTAGTAACGGGGATATAGCCTTCCGTTTCGGCATAGGCGATTTGGACATCATTGGTCAGAAGGTACTGCGCAAAGAGCCAGGATGCCAGAACTTCCTGCGGATCGCTTTTGTTAAAAATACAGATGGAAGGACCCTGTGAGATCATCTGCGTATTTGCCGGATCAAATTGCGGAATCGGCATAACGACGGTTTCAAAATCCACTTTCTGGTCTTCGCTGATATCGGAAAGCGGGGCATCAGAACCCATCCATGTTGCACCGGCAGCAGAATCAATGGCGAAGATACACTGCCCTGCATTAAGAAAATTGGCAGGATAGCTGGAGATTTTAAATGTTGAAAACGCCCTGCTTTCTCCGTGCTCCGCAATGGTATATAAAAGGTCAGTCGTCGTGTCATTAAACAGCTCGATCGTTCCGTCTTCGGTAGAATATCCCGCGCCGCGCTGTTTTAACATCTGGATCATCATATTGTCCGTTGACTTATAGATAAAGGGGATCAGGACGTTCTGCCCGTTGACGATAAAGTTGCCGTCCTCGTCCTTTGCCATGGCGGCTTCTGACACTTCCCAGATAAAATCCCATGTCAATGTATTAGGAAGAGTATAGCCCAGCGCTTCCACATAAGTCTTATTGATATAGCAGGCTTCGGTAGAACGCATGTAGGGGATTGCGTAGTAAGCATCCTGAAAACGACATTCCTCCAAAAATTTGGACACGATTTCCTCCTGCGAGACGGAATTGAATAAGACCTCGCTGCCGCCTAATCCGTATCGTTCGTCGGTAAACAGATCGTCCAGCGGTACGACGGTATTGCTGCCCGTCAGATAGGTAGCGATGTGGTCGGGATAAGTGATACAGACATTGGGCGTCGTATTGGTTGCGATATTTGTAATGACGTCATTGTAAATGGTGCCATAATTCGTGTAAAGGCGCAGATTGACAGTGACATTGGGATAGATAGCCTGAAAATCCTCGATTGCCTGTTTATAGATATCGGTCTGTGTCTTATTGGTATCATTTTTGGCCCAGAAGGTGATCGTGATCGGCTGCGTGGTATCAAAGACGTCCGGTATTTCAAAGGTATTTGCTTCCTGAGAACCGTGGCAGGCAGTCAGGCAGAAAATAAGGATCATCTGAACCAGCAGGAAATAGAATTTTCTTGTTTTCATTATCATGGTGATCGTTCTCCTTTTTGGTCTTTATCCCTTGGTTCCGCCTCTGGATACGCCGGCCATGATCTTATCGCGAAAGATCAGGAACAGCGCCACCAGTGGTATGGAGATGATGACGACAGCAGCCATCATAGCAGGGATATTCTCCCTTCCAAAACCGTTTTCACGGATCTCTTGGATACCGTTGGAAACCAGATAATAATTCTCATCATCGGTAATCAGCCGCGGCCATACATAGGAATTCCAACATTCTATGATCTTCAGGATGCCGATGGTGATCAGTGTAGGGCGGCAGATAGGGATCAGTACTTTAAAGAGATATTTCAGATCCGAAGTTCCGTCGACTTTGGCTGCATAGTAAAGCGCGTCCGGCACCTGGGCAAAATTCTCCTTTAAAAGGTAGATATAAAATACCGAAGTGACCGAAGGCAGGATCAGCCCTAAGAAGGTATTGCGCATATTGAGATTGGTAATGGTTGTAAAGTTTGTAATGATCACAAGTTCATTCGGGATCATCATCAGGGAAAGAAACAGTGTAAACAGAGTGTTTTTTCCTTTAAATTGCAGCCGGGCAAACGCAAATGCCGCAAGGGTGATCACAACCATCATGATCGCCGTCGTTGCAAGGGTGAAGATCAGCGTGTTGGTCAGATAGCGGACAAGGGGAACTTCCGTAAAGGCGCTGATATAGTTTTGAAAAGTCGGCGAGGTAGTAAAAAATTTCGGTATATATTCGGAATTGTATTCCCCGTAGCTTTTAAAAGATGTCAGGATCATCCAATAAAATGGAAAGAGGACAACGATCCCCCAGACCGCCAGAAAAAAGTAAATCACCGTATGGACCGCTTTGCTTCGGGCAGCGGCAGAACGGGCGGTATTATGATAATTGGTGGGTTGGTTTGTCCCGATACCACTCATATACAATCTTATCTCCTTTCAAAGTTTGTATTTCAGTTATACATAGTAGGTGTGCTTCCGGCTCACCAGCAGATTGATGCAGGTAATGGTCAGCACGATGGCAAACAGGATGATGGCAGCGGCGGACGCATAAGACGGATAGCCGCCGCTGTCGCCGTAAAGCATGTCATATACATAGCCTACGATGGTATTCATCTCGGCAGCATTCAGGTTAGTGCCGAATAGGGCAACCGCATTGCTGTATTCCTTGAACGCTCCGATAAAACCTGTGATGATCAGATAAAAGATCGTGGGTGAGATCATGGGGAGCGTAATCCGCGTGAAGGTGCGCAGGCGTGAAGTTCCGTCAACTTTTGCGGCATTGTAGTAATGCTGATTGACAGAAGAAAGCGCGCTGGTCAGCAGTAATATCTTAAATGGCATAACGACCCAGATGATATAAAAGCACATCACAAACATTTTCGCCCAGTAAGGACCGTCGATAAAATCTACGGAAGAGCCGCCGAACCAATTGATCAGCAGATTGATAAGACCATCCGAGTAAGCGGTCTTTTTAAACAGGATCATAAATACCAGACCGACTGCCAGAGTATTGGTCACATAAGGTAAAAAATAGATCGTCTGGAATAAGTTTCGCAGAGGTTTGATGGAACTGATCCCTACAGAGATCAGCAAGGCAATCCCGGTTGACAGGGGTACTGTAATGATTACCATTAAGAAGGTATTTCTGACCGCCTGTAGAAAATAAGTATCATGCAGGACATAGGAAAAATTGTACCATCCGACGTCAAAAAAAGTCTGGGACGCAAAATTGTATCCCTCCTCAAAAGAATAGATCAGGACATCGATCAATGGATATACCATAAAAATTCCTAAAAAGAGGATTGCCGGCAGCAGGTAAAGCCAGCCTTTAGAGTTGTTTTTGCTCATAGTTTCTCCTTGTTTATCTGCTTTTGGTTTAGAAAGCAGGGGATGTTCCGTATTTAATATGATTTACCAGATCTTTGATCTTGCCAACGTTCATGTACAAAGTATCTTCACTGAGATGTTTTTTCGCAAGTGATTCTAAGATACTTGGCTTTGCCGCGGCATCAATTACGATCGTATCTATAAAGTCGTTCATATCAAGTTTTTCATTGAGCATGATATTTTCAAAGGAACATTCGTCACGTCCCCAGAGAAGAAATAATCCCTTTTGCATATAAAGACGGTCAAACTGCTGGGTTGCATCAACGAAAATCGGCATATCCACGCCGCGGTTCATATCGGTGGACTCTTTATCAATATATTTCTGTAACCATTCATAAAGGTATTGGTTATTGCGGATGACCTGACTGGATAGTTTCCTGCGATCTTTCAGCATCTGCTCGTATCTGCTCTTGTTAAAGATAAATACTTTGCCGTCGCAATCCAGATATCTTCCCTTTGCGTCGTGACAGGCAAAGAACAGCGCCACATCAAAGGAGTAGGAAAAATCCAGCATACGTGTAGGCAGTGTAAAATGCTGCGCAATTTCGATACAAGTCAGCTCATCAAAATTAAACAGATGTTTCATCTCGTCTACAAAACGGAACATCTGGCTGTCTGCAATAGCAATATGGTCGCCGCGAAGACCGGATGGGATCAGGACAAAGTCGCTGTTTGGCTGTCCGCGGAAGACAATGATGTCGCCCCGCCCGTTTAATTGCTGGATATATTCATTATAGGTTGTTGCTTTGTTCATGTGATCACGTCATTCCTTTAGTATGTTGTCTGGTTTAAAAATAAATACGCTCGCCGGTTTCTTTGTTAAATAACAATACTTTATGCGGCTTTAGTGAAAAACGGACTGTGGCACTGTCGGGATCGATCTCATTATCCGCATCGATAATAGAGCGGACGTTGGGATTTTCACAGGACGGATGTGTGGAAACAACACTGATGTCGCGTCCCATCACTTCGATCCTGACCAGATTGCAGCAAAGAGTGCCATGTTCGTCCGGGATAAATCCTTCCGGACGGATACCGACGGTCACTCCCTGATCGGCAACGCCCGCAACATTAAAAAGCGCGGTATGGTCCGATTGGTTGGAAGCGTTGTCCTGAGCGATATTTTCGGTAAGATAAAGCTTGCCGTCATTTACCCTGCCTTGAAATATATTGATCGGCGGCGTGCCGAGGAACTTAGCTACAAACAGATTTACAGGATCGTCATAGATATCCTGCGGCTTGCCGATCTGCTGAAGTTCACCATCTTTCATGACAACGATCACGTCGGAAATACTCATGGCTTCTTCCTGATCGTGGGTGACAAAGATCGTTGTGATGCCGGTCTCTTTTTGGATCCGTCGGATTTCCTCCCGCGTCTGCAGGCGCAGTCTGGCGTCAAGGTTGGACAACGGCTCGTCTAAAAGAAGGACTTTTGGCATTTTTACCATGGCGCGGGCGATGGCGACACGTTGCTGCTGACCGCCGGAAAGCTCACTGGGCTTTCGTTCCATCAATTCCTCGATCTGTACCAGTTTGGCGGCATCAAGGGCGCGTTCGTTCATTTCCTCTTTGGAAAGCTTGTCCGACCCTTTTAGATTCTGCAAAGGGAAGATAATATTCTGTCTGACACTCAGATGGGGATAAAGAGCATAATTCTGAAAGACAACGCCGACACCTCTGTGTTCCGGAGGAAGTTCGGTTACGTCATCTTCCCCGAAGAAGATTTTTCCTTCCGTGGGTTCTTCCAAACCGCAGATCATGAACAGAGTGGTACTTTTGCCGCAGCCGGAGGGACCAAGCAGCCCGACCAGCTTGCCATCGGGGATTTCAAAGCTGAAATCATTGACGGCGATCACATCGGCGCCTTTCTTATTGCGGTTGGGAAATTTTTTCGTTAAATTCTGTAATACGACCTTCATAGCGTGAACCCTTATCCTTTTATATAAATTATCAAATGTTTGATATGTAATATTGCATATTAATTATGATTATTGTCCATTTGCTGTCTTTGTATGCGATAAAATCTGCCGCCATTATTATAGCTTACAATAAAGCGGGAAACAAGAGTTATTTGTCAGAGAAAGCCTTGACAATCCTGCGCGGCATTGCTTATAATATGGGTGCGATAAAGGCGATGACGAAGACAGTATCTTATGATGGAAATCAATAGCGTGATCAAACGCTCAGCGAGCCGGTGAGGGTGGGAGACCGGTGAAAGTAGATCATAAGGGAAGATCACTTCCGAGCTGCAGGCTGAAAATTAAGGTAGGCTGTGCCGTGTGTGCCGACGTTACCGGCAGGCATATAAAAGTCTTGTGTATGGCGCGGGACGGAGTATGAGCGTAACAGGTGGTTATGGGTATGATCTCATCCTTTTACGGGATGAGTTTTTTGTTTTAAATATTGTGCCTGCGGCATAGCGCTAAAGTGCATTAAAATTTGCAGGTTACGGAAAGGCAGGGCTATTAATATGTACAAGAAAGTTTCTACTGATCTGAATTTTGTGGAGAGGGAAAAAGAAGTTGAAAAGTTTTGGAAGGACAATGATATTTTCAGGAAAAGTATCAAGAGCCGCGAGGGTTGTCCCACGTATATGTTTTATGACGGACCCCCGACAGCCAACGGAAAGCCCCATATCGGTCATGTGCTGACCCGTGTCATCAAGGACATGATTCCGAGATACCGTACCATGAAGGGATATATGGTTCCCCGAAAGGCGGGCTGGGATACCCATGGACTTCCGGTAGAGATCGAAGTAGAAAAGCTGCTTGGATTAGATGGCAAGGAGCAGATTGAGGAATATGGATTGGAGCCTTTCATTGAAAAGTGTAAGGAAAGTGTCTGGAAATACAAAGGCATGTGGGAGGATTTCTCCGGCACGGTAGGATTCTGGGCGGATATGGATGACCCTTATGTTACCTATCATGATGATTTTATAGAATCAGAATGGTGGGCATTAAAGGAGATCTGGAATAAGGATCTTTTATATAAAGGATTTAAGATCGTACCGTACTGCCCCCGCTGCGGGACGCCGTTGTCCTCTCAGGAGGTGGCGCAGGGTTATAAGGATGTGAAGGAACGTTCTGCGGTTGTACGGTTCAAGTGCAAGGATGAGGATGCATATATTCTGGCATGGACCACAACGCCTTGGACGCTTCCATCCAATGTTGCGCTCTGTATGCATCCGGATTATGAATATGTCAAGGTAAAAAGCAATAAGGACGGTATTACCTATTATATGGCACAGGCACTGGTTGCGCAGGTGCTTGGCGATGATGTAGAGGTGCTTGAAAGCTATCGCGGAAAAGATCTGGAACATAAGGAATATGTTCCTTTGTTCCCTTATGCGGATGATGTCGTTGCAAAACAGGGAAAGAAGGGCTTCTATGTTGTATGCGACGAATATGTCACACTGACGGATGGTACGGGCGTTGTTCATATCGCGCCGGCATTTGGTGAAGATGACGCCAACGTAGGAAGAAAATATGATCTGCCCTTTGTCCAGCTGGTGGATGGTAAAGGTGAGATGACAGAGCCTACCCCCTGGGCGGGAACCTTTGTGAAAAAAGCGGATATGCCGATTTTACAGGCATTGGAGGATGCAGGCCTTTTATTTGACGCGCCGAAGTTCGAGCACAGCTATCCTCATTGCTGGAGATGCGATACGCCGTTGATCTATTATGCAAGGGAATCATGGTATATCAAGATGACTGCGGTAAAAGATCGGATGATTTCCAATAACAATAAGATCAACTTGATCCCGGAATCAATCGGAAAGTTACTTTTTGGTGATTGGCTGTAGAATCTGAAGTATTGGG
>CAMWKA010000078.1 GCA_947174725.1 uncultured Lachnospiraceae bacterium
ACCCTACTTTATAATAAATATCATCCCTGCCATCGATCGCACGCAATTCCACCGGCAGCAAATAACTGATCTGATTTTCTGCCAGCATACGGAGTTCATAATTTTCCTCTCCACACTCGTTTTTATATACCAGATAATTCTGGTTCAGACTTTTTTGATATTCCATTTTTGTAATCAATTGATTGGATTCCTGCATGTCCCTTTTCCTCCTTTTGTACTTTATCTATCAAAATTCGCACTGTCATTTTGCACTTTCCGTATTCTTTCTATTGTCCTTAAAATACTGCAGCTTCGAAGTCTTTCCGCTGTCTGTTCCACATAGATCTCCCAACTGTCCTCCTGATAGATATCCAGAAGAAAGATTGCTTCCGGAATCTGCATGACACCTCTGATTTTTACTGTAACGGCCTCATGATCTACACTTACAATGATATCCTGAATTTCCATGGCAACCGTTTTCTGCGCCAGCAATTCCCCTGCCCTGGCTGCGGCCACGCCGGCAAGAACCTCATTGTCCGCCTCCGCCATTTGACTTCCTTTGATTGCCGCAATACCGGCACATTCCATCAGAAGGGTCTTGTTGTACAAAAAGAAACCCAGCCAGATCACCAGCAGACTGATCATGATGATGATTGGAATCAGAATGCATGCCTCTATCGTCATCATACCTTTGTTGTTTCCATATTCACGACTTTGAACGATTATCTTTTCTTTCATAATAATCCCCCATGCCGCCTTTGGCGGCTCAAATAGCAATGAAAAACGCTGCATTTGCGTTTTTCGGTGTGAAACTTAATATATCTTAGGCAGTATTTTTTACTGCCTTGCAGTGCTTTTTTACTGCCTTAGATATATTTTTCACACTAATCCTCCATGATGGCTTCCTTAAAATATCAAAAGATATCCCAGCAGCAAAAAAGGAATAAATGGAATGGTTGTTCCCCGACCCGCTTTTTTGATCACAATTAGCACTATTGAAAAAAATGCCGCTGCCAGAATCGCGTTCATCAATAGCAAAAGTGTATCCCGGTAACCTATCACTCCTCCGATGACAGCGGTCATAATTCCATCCGCTGTCCCAATACATCCTCCACAAAACCGCCCTATCAAAAGCAGAATTATACCAATCAGGATACCAACAACATATAAATACCCGTTCTTCCGCCAGTCAATATCTCTGTTTACTGCCATTAAAATTCCTCCTGCCAGAACATCCAGAAGCAGCAATCCTGCCGGAAGTCTTTTTCCTCTGATATCCCATATACTTCCTGCCGTCAACATTATGATCGTACCAATTCTTTGCAGCGTCACGTTATATCCATACCTCCTGCTTAATGACCTGTTCCACATCTCGAACACGCCGATTTATCCCCTACCTGCGAAATCGGTACCTCTGTGATCGTCCTTCTTAACCCACTGCAGGTCAATGATGTATGATAACATTCACCATAATCAGTAATAAAATAAATCTCCGCATCCCCATCGCCGCACAATTCACATGCAGCGTAAATCCCACCGCTTTGGTTCCGACATAAGTCAAGTTCATCGTTTACAACCGGCCGAATGCTTAGATCAAGATAAGTACATGTCTTTGTCAGATGAAAAACTGTTCCCGTCTCCGTAATATAAACCATTCTTTCCCTTGTGTCATTCGCACTGTCTGAAGCAACTTCATATCCGGTCCATGCCCGTACCCTGCACCGGTTCAAAACCGAATAAGCGGGAAGAAAGAAAAAATTATTCCGTGGTTCTATTTTATATGACACAACAAGATCGATCACATCCCCTTCTGTCATGATCCGGGAGTATAAGAAATCTAATCCTTCACTTTTTCCTACTACTCCTGAAGAGCGCAGTTCCAACAGCATCGATCCCTTGATCAGATTATTTTTTACATATTGGTCTCCCAATATCGTCGCCGCAATCTCACTTATCTCTCCACTATCAATATTCATCTCACTGTCTGACGTATTTCCTGCAAGAACTTCCTCCGTCAGCTCTGCCGCCGGCGCATAGACTGCCATCTTTTTTGCTATCTGATGAAGCCGCTGCTCTAAGATTCCATAAAAATACAGCATATCCATAAGCGATAATATCGTTATCATTAAGAAAAGAAACAGGGGAAGCAATATTGCTGCTTCCAGCGTCAAACTACCTGAATATTTTTTATTTTTGATCTGCTTTATCATCCTGTCCTCCTGTATTTATATGACTTTGTTACTTTAATAGAGGATCCGCTAAGACATCCTTTCCCGAACATAAACGGGTTATCGATCAGACCGGAAGGCCTCTGATACCCCAGATCAGATAGGAGAAATGAGTATAAAAATCGCATGTTGAGTAAATATATCCGGAAAAGGACATCTTACCGGACCCTCTATCATCTTATTTATGTATAACGGCAGCTTCTCTGCATCAAAAAACTGTATCCATAACTGCTGGAGAACACCATTTGAAATGTTAGAGCAGCAATACACTGATCCAGACAAAAATTTTCATAGCCTGCAACATTTCTGATATTCATCTCCACAATATCCATACATCTTCCTGTTTTCTCTTCCATCGGCACCATATACAACAGTAATCTTAGGTAATCCTCATAGCTCAGACCGGACTCTTCTTCACCTGATGAACTCTCCTCTCCCACCATGTCACTGATTGTTTCCACAGTAAGTCCTAACGCGTTTTCCAGACTCAGATTCCATTCTCCTTCTCCCTTAAACAGGGGAACCCTGTTGCCCAAAAGCAACTGTCTGACATCCACAACGCTTTCTGCATAGATCCATGCCGCAATGATTGCACCCTCAAACAATAACTCAAATTCCGGAAAAAGCAGGATAAAGGATAAGGAAACAGCCAGAGCCTTTGCTTCCGCTTTCAACTCCTGATTACCAAAAAAATAAATGCTGTTCGCGCCGCCTCTGATCAACAAGATCCTTTCCGCAGTAATTCTCAGATTGTCCGTATCATTATTTTTTCCTGCTATGATATATTCTGTTTCATAACATAGTGGACTTCCCTCTTTTCTCTGACTGTAGTTGCCGCATTTTTCCATGATATATTCATTAAATAACAATCCTTCCACCAGCGGCGTACATTCTACCCAGCTCTCTTCCATGCCACTGCCCGTTACCAGACTTCTTCCCGTTACATAACTGTTTGGATCAATAGACGCGCCGGACACTTCATCCCCACAGACCAGAGGAAGAATCCCCTGATATCTGAGTTCGTTCAAAGATGCCGTCGGATCATCTTTTTCGGGCTCGTTCCATTCCTCCCCTTCCTCCAGATCCTCCGGTGGAGGAATTTCAATACTGTTGATTGCATTTTGGGCATTATCATTTTCTGCCATAATATCGCTGTCATACAATCCCGTCCTTTCTGTAACCGCGATCATGTCCTGCAGATCGTCCACATAATCTATTCCATATTTATTTAGCATATAAGAGACCGCCATATACCGAAACACCGCGCCCTGTTCATCTGTTGCGCGGGATGCCGCAAGAATATCCACCGACTCCATATTTAATCCCAAAAAATCTCTAATCCGCAAAATCGGAAGCTCCTTCTGCGGCTGTAGATTATAAGAAATATATTCCGCAAAATGCTCTTTCAGATGATCCAGAGATCCGGTCGGTTGTTCATAAGCCAGATCAACAAACAAAAGGTCATATTGTTCCAACAAAGGTCTGTTATATTCTGCAAGGACAGAATCCATGCCCATATCCACAACACATTCCAGCTGAAGTTTCATTGCATTGATCCTGCTGCCTTCTATCATTGTCAAGATCAGTGGGATGATCACCGCTATCATCAATGCAAAATATATGTTCAACTCTCCCTTATATGATCTATGTACCTGTAAAATAATTTTCTGCTGTCTGACTGCTGCCATGTTCTGTCCTCAATAAAATTTTTATTTAACTCTTCTGGTTTTGTGACCTGATCGAATGATGTTTAGATCTGACCTATGTACCATTTTAGAAACTCGCCGTTTTTCGCGTGATCTGGTCAAACAGACTTTCCACAATCTCTGTGATCTCATTCCTAAAAATGATAACCAGACCAATCAATACCACAATGATCAAAATGATCTCCACGGTTCCCATTCCGTCATCCTCTTTCATAAATTTTCTAATCATGTTCATCTGCGTCTCCTCCTTTCCTGTTTCCCTCACTGATCTATATCCATGGATCACATCCCGATTGATAAAAAAGATGGAACCATGATGACAACCATAACAATACCCAGCATCAGGAACATGGGAAGCATCAACTTGGAACCGGCTGTTTCCCCCAACTGTTTTGCTTTGTTCTTTCTTTCTTCAAATGCATCTTTAACCTCCCGGTTCAATTCCGGCAAAAATCCCTTTGCTCCCATCCTGATATTCTGTTCCAGCAGCGCAGCAAATTTAACATACTTCTGCACCTGACATCTTCCTGCAAAATGCTGATATGCTTCTATCTCTCCGATACCGCTTTCCATTTCATATAAAGTAAACAGCATTTCCTCATAAACATATCTGGCTGCCTGTCCCTTCTCCCTGCGCCGTCTGTAATCCGTCACAACTTTCTTCCATGCTCCTCTGACGGTCATGCCTGCCCCGATAAAAAGCGTCATCTTACTGACTACCTCAGGATAATCCAACAACATCTGTTCGCTGCGTTCCTTTATTTGTTTATCCAGATCATTACTCTGTCCCCAAAAGACAGCCACACTGCTACAGATTACAAGCAGCAGCAATATCAATGCATTCTGCTTTTTCTGTTCTGACCAGACCACCCTTACACCGTCTATCTCTTCCGGCAGAAGAATCTCCGTTTTCTCCGGCGACCGATTGACGACCTCATCCAGTCTTTGCTGCAGATCTCTTCTAATCTGTTCTTCCCTGCTCAGTTCTATGGGATAGATCATCAGGGGAAAGCTATAGATCTCTATAAAATCCTTGTAACTGACTGTTGCTGATAATGTGATCAACTCACCTTCCTCCGATATCTCTTCCCCAAATACTCCATATCGGTCCAGTACGTCTTCATCACTGCTGCTCCATTTGATCTGAAACGGATAACCATTTACCCCTTTAACCAAATTTACTTTTTGACTGACCTGATCTGCCGATACATTCTCCCCAAGGACTGTTCCCTCCAACGTTTCATAAAAGGACGGCAGCATTTCTTGAATTTCATCCACAGTATACTGTCTTTCTTCTATGGTGATCTCCACCGTCTGGCTCGTATCTTCCCCAATCGACGCAGTAAGATATGCCGTATATTCACCCTCCGAATGTTCCCTTCGGTTTAAAAACCTTCCATCCTGCAAATATCCGTTTCCCTGATCCTTAATTTCTATCAGGACAGCAATGATACAACCCACAAATAACGTCAGAAGACAAAGCGCCGTTTTTTCCGCCAGAAACCATTTTTCCTGCGCCTTTGCATTATCAGAAGGATGCAGTGTCCTAAGCTTCTCACCATCCTTGACAAAAACAGGCAGTTCACCGACACGTCCTGCGATCCATACGCCTGCCCGGTAGAATGGCCGCAGGAAAGCCGAAAGTTCTTTCCTCTCCGGCAGTTTTTCCTTTCTTGTATGCAGAAGAAGAATCGCCTGTATTCCCAAAATAACAGTCAAAATCCCGATGATCATTGATTTTATTTCCTTTCCGTATCTATGTTGTTTTGCAGATGATTTACTATATTAAAAATATTTTTTAGATAATTTTTTTAGATAATTTTTTTATCCGTCTTTTTCAAAGATGCGGCTCATCTTTTTATAGATCTATATGGATAATCTTTTCCGCCATCAGATACGCAAAGATATAGACGGCCAGTAGAATTGTCATGATGATCATTCCCATCAGATTATGGTACATCCCGTCAAAAAATCCCGGCGAAGATACATCAATATATAAAATGATTGCAAATGGCACGATGTTCATAATCCCCTGCTCCAGACGCTTTGCGCTGATCATCGTGGTAATCTCCCGTTTGACCTCTATTTTATCGTTGATAACATCCGCCGTATTTTTCAATATCCCCACAAGGTTGCCACCGCTTTTCTTCGCGATATGAAATACTTCCGCAAAATCCCTGATGTCCGCGACCTGGCATCTTGCGGCAAAATCAGAAAGAATATCTTCAATATTGCGGTTATTTCTCAACTCCAACGTCAGATGATAAAGTTCTTTCGCCATCATGGCCTGTTTTCCATATAAAAGGCTGATATCCTGATATGCATGGATAAATGCGTTTTCTATGGAATATCCCGCCTGCAGTCCCGCAATGACGGCATGCATCATCTCTTTGAACTGAAGATTCAGTTCCTCCTTACGTTTTCGCAGCAAGTCCTTTTTCTTTTGGCGGAAAAGAAAAATCAAACCCGGTATCAGTAATAACAGAAATACCATTACTGAACGATAAAACACATAAGATACCAATGCAGCAATTCCCACACCCTGCAAACCATACTTTATGATTTCCCCGATATTCATCCGATAGTTATCGTAAGATTCCGGCTGCCTTAAGCTTTGCGACCGAGTGAAGTTTTTCCTTTGCCAAAAGCCTGCCTCTGATCTTTCCCTGCTCATCTTCCCCATCCTCCTGAAATGCATATAATATGGAAGTTTTGATCTCATTGTTTTCATAACCCAGCACTTCAACGATTTCCAGCACCTTTCTGCTCTTATCCCGAAGCCGTCCCAAATGCACGATAATATCAATTCCGCTTGCAATCTGCCCTCTGATCGCCGCCAACGGAAGATCCATTGCCATCATGGTCATTGTCTCCAAACGGGACAGCATGTCTCTCGCGCTATTGGCATGACCCGTAGAAAGAGAACCGTCATGCCCGGTATTTAACGCCTGTATCATATCGATTGCCTCCCCTCCACGCACTTCTCCCACAACGATTCGATCCGGACGCATCCGAAGACTTGACTTGATCAGATCCCGGATACTGATTGGCTCACACCCCTCCACATTGGCATTTCTGGTCTCCAAGCGAACCAGATTCGGCACTCCCAGAATCTGCAGTTCCGCACTGTCCTCTATGGTAATAATCCTTTCATCTTTGGGGATAAAATCAGACAATGCATTTAAAAACGTCGTCTTGCCGCTACCGGTACCCCCGCTGATAAAGATGTTATACCCCGCCACCACAAGATCCCTTAGAAAATCAACAACCTCTTCATTGATTGCGCCAAATGCAAGCAGATCTTTCATCTGGATCGGATGTTCCGGAAATCTCCGAATGGTTACGACCGGTCCATTTAGTGCCACCGGTGCAAGTACAATATTGACCCGCGATCCATTTTCCAATCTGGCATCCGCAATCGGCGACGCCTCATTTACCGTACGATTACATTTTGCAACGATCTGCTGGATCACATCCTCTAACTTTTCTGTTGATTCAAAAGTTTTGTCCCATTGCGTCAACCTGCCATTACGCTCTATAAAAATATTGTCTGTCCCATTGATCATTATCTCAGTAACAC
>CAMWKA010000079.1 GCA_947174725.1 uncultured Lachnospiraceae bacterium
AAATGGCTGGAGCGCGTGGATTTTTGATGATCTTTCAAAACCGGATCACCTTTTTGGGGGGGGGTATGAATATCCTGCCGATCATTATGACGGCGATCAATTTTATATCGACGGCGGTCTATACGAAGGGTGCGCCCTTTCGGGAAAAGATGCAGGCGTATCTTCTGGCTGTGTTTTTTTTAGTAATATTGTATCGGTCGCCCAGCGGTTTGGTCTTTTACTGGATCCTGAATAATCTGTTTTCTCTGCTAAAGAATATGGCAATGAAGTTGAAACACCCTGTGTATGCCCTCTATACCGCGATTGCAGCATTGTTTACAGCTTTGTGCATTTATTTTGCCATCCATCCGGATGAGCTGAATCCTACAAGAACGTATTTTCTGCATGCAGCGAC
Organism: uncultured Lachnospiraceae bacterium; assembly: GCA_947174725.1. Taxonomy (GTDB): domain Bacteria; phylum Bacillota; class Clostridia; order Lachnospirales; family Lachnospiraceae; genus NK4A136. Next base: position 395 of record CAMWKA010000079.1, read on the forward strand.
GATCCTGTGGATCGCATTTCCGCTATATCGGTTTGCGTTTATTAAGATCAGGAACCGGATAAATACTAGGACTATCATAAAGACATTGAATATAGAAAAGCCAGAGAAGACAGAAAAGGCAGGGCTGATGGTTTTCTCCTGTATTGCCCTGTGGGTTATGGCCGGAGCGTTGCTGCCTTCCGCTGTGATCGCTACCTCTCCGACAGAGTTTGCTTTTTTGGGATCGATCGACAGTCCATTGACTTATATTTTTATGAACCTTACATTTTATTTTGGACTGTTTGTATTCTGGCCGATGTGCATTTATAAGATGTTTCAGAAGCAGGTAAAAGTAGTTTTTCCTGCGCTGTTCTTTGTAATGACGGTGTGTGCGGTATTCAATGTCTATCTGTTTAAAAGTCAGTTTGGTAATATTACAACGGCATTTGAACCTGAGGACGCGTGGATGTTTATCAGTTCTTCCAATTCTTATGTTTGGCGGGCTCTGGTTCCGGCTGTGCCGGTAGTTATCATTTGCTTTATTGCGTTTAGATATCATAAGCAGCATGCGTTGACCATGCTTATGATTATTCTGATCATGACGGAATGTATTCTTGCCGGAAAGAACATGATGACAATAAAACAGGAATACGATATTTATGCGGTGAGCCGCGAACAGTGGCAGACAGATGATATAGAACGGGAACTGCAGACGGAAATTTCCCTGACAAAGACGGGACAAAATGTACTGGTTCTGTTTTGCGACAGAGCGGCATCTGCATATTTTCCATATCTGCTGGAGCAGTTTCCGGAACTACGGGATTCTTATGCAGGATTTACGTATTATCCCAACTGTATCAGTTTTTCCACGTATACTCTGACCGGGTCTCCGGCGATGATGGGTGGTTATGAATATACGCCTTTATCTATGAATCAGAGAGAAGGAACGCTTGTCAATCTGCACAATGAATCCATTATGACGCTTCCCGTCTGGTTTGATCAGATAGGATATGATGTAAAAGTGGTAGATCCGCCGTATGCCAATTATTCTTGGGATGGGGATTATACGTTGTTTGAAGAATATGAGGATATCGAAATATGTTCTCTGACAAATAATTATATGGAACGTTATATCCAGGAAAACAGGGAAGAATCTATAGGAGTAGATTATGGAAAAATAAGTATCAAAAATTGCAGATCATATGCCATGTTGCAAATGCTGTATCCGCCGCTGCGCAATCTTCTAATACGGGACAGGCGTTATTACAGTACGGCTAATTCCAATTATTATTTACAGGAAAATTTTTTGAAGCAGTATGCATATATGACCTATCTGCCAAAGATCACGGATGCGGAAAATGATCAGGATACTTATACTTTTATAACGTTGGAACTGACACATGAATACCAGATGTTGCTTGCACCGGATTACCGTAGCGGTATTCCGTCCGAGGAGCATCCCTATGCCGGCATCGGTAGCTATCCTGAGGATGCGTCGATCGTGGATCCGGAGAAAAATCAGCAGTCTTATCATGTGAATGCCTGCGCGGTACTGTTGCTTGCCAAGTATTTTGATGCATTGAAGGAGATGGGGGTATATGACAATACCAGAATCATCATCGTGGCGGATCATGGAGCTAAGATTCCTACGGCGCCTTTTTGGGAATTTGACGATCCGCTGACGCCTTCGACTTTTCACCCGATGCTTTTAGTCAAAGATTTTAACAGCACGGGAGAAGTACATACGGATATGACGATGAGGACCAATGCCGACGTGCCATATCTGGCGACGGAAGGACTGGAAGTTCCGCAGGTAAATCCTTTCACCGGCAATCTGTTTACACAGGCACAGGATTATTCTTATTTTGACGTTTTCGGCGGGGAGATCGATCAAAGATTTCTGAATAAGGAGTTACGCGAATTTACATTTGACACCCACTATACGGTCAGAGATAATATTTTTGACGAGGATAACTGGCGGGATGAAGGGAAACCGTAAGAATCCAGCCGCAAGCCGGCTGCCGATCATGCAGAAGTGATAGTATAGAAGGAAAGAGGAGAGAAAAGATGCTTTTATATATTGATCCCGGAACGGGAAGTATGCTGTTTTCCATGGTGATAGGTCTTGTGACGGCGCTTGTCTTTGCAGGAAGGGCACTGATGGTAAAGCTCCGGTTTGTCTTTACCGGAGGCAGCAGCAGAGACACGGAGAAAAGAAAAAAACCATTTGTGATTTATAGTGATTCCAAGCGGTATTATAATATATTTGCACCGATCTGTGATGCATTTGAGGCGCAGAAGCTGCCACTGATCTATTATACGCAGAGCCCTGATGATCCGCTTCTGGACAAGGAGTATCAGTATGTGGCTTGTGAATTTATCGGAGAGGGCAATAGGGGAATTGCCAGAATGAACCTTTTACAGGCGGACGTTTGTCTCTCAACGACGCCGGGGTTGGATGTGCTGCAATGGAAAAGGAGCCGGGATGTGGGATATTATGTCCATATACCCCATGCAGTAAGTGATTTTTCTACCTACCGCATGTTCGGGCTGGATCATTATGATGCGGTTCTGATCAATGGGGAGAATCAGAAAAGGTTTATCAGGAAGGTGGAGGATTACTGGAAGATCCAAGAAAAAGAGCTGGTCATGACCGGGTCCGTATATATGGATGAAGCGGCGAAGCATCTGGCTGATCTGGAAGAACATAAATGCGATATCGATCATCCGACGATTCTGGTAGCCGCTTCCTGGGGAGAAAATACGCTCCTGAAGAAATATGGCAGTAAGCTGTTGAAACCGTTGATGGAAACAGGTTTTCATATCATCGTGCGACCACATCCGCAAAGCTATGTTTCAGAAGTGGATATGCTGGAGGAGTTACAAAAGGAATTTCCGCCGTCGGATCAGCTGGAGTGGAACCGGGATGTGGATAATCTGGCAGTGTTGAACCGTGCGGATCTTATGATCTCTGATTTTTCAGGCGTTATATATGATTATATTTTCCTGTTTGGGAGAACGGTATTTTATGCGGATATTGACTTTGATACATCTGTTTATGATGCGGACTGGTTTGATGAAGAACCGTGGGATACCAAGGTGCTGCCGGAGATCGGGAAGAAACTTGAGGAGAAGGAATTTGCGGATATCAAGAATATCCTTTTAGATGCGTTGCGGGATCAGGAGCTTGCAAGGGGAATCGAGAAGGTGAAAGAGGACTGCTGGAAAAACAGGGGCGGCGCCTTGGAGGCTACGGTGGAATATCTGATCAAAAAACAGAAAGATATCTCCGCAAAGGAACAAGGCAGCGAAGATGGATATCGTATTGAAAAAAAGGCAAAAATACCAAAAACAGAAAATTAATTGTTGTTCCTGATTTGAAATTTTGTAAAGCGGGATCATAGGGGCAGATTGAAAATAAGCTTTATAGCTTATTTTTCAATCGTAAATTTGTGCCTGCGGTAGCATACAACAAAAAGCTTACGCTTTTCGTTGTCGGGAATTCACAGGCTATGGAAAGGCATGGCAAGGTTATTAGTATGAATTTATTATCTGCATTTTATGACATTATCATAGCACCGATAGAATATGTGATCGAGCTGGTGTTTTGTTTCCTTTTTTATAATTTTCACAACAGCTTCGGCGTCATGGGTGCAATTATAGGGATCAGCCTTGCGGTGAATATTCTGGCGCTGCCGTTGTATCTGAAGGCGGACGAGCTACAGCTTGCGGAACGGAAACAGCAGGAGCGGATGAGTGACCGCATCAAGAGGATCAAGAAAGCATTTCAGGGCGATGAACAGTTTATGATGCTTACGGAATATTATAAGAGAAATCATTATCATCCCCTGTATGCATTGAGGTCGTCCTTATCTATCCTGATCGAGATCCCGTTTTTTATTGCGGCGTATCATTTCCTGAGTAACTGTGTCCTTTTAAATGGAAGGAGCGAGTGGATCTTTCGGGATCTTTCACAGCCGGATCAGCTTCTTTGGGGATTAAATATCCTGCCGATCCTTATGACTGTAATCAATATCATATCGACAGCGGTCTATACGAAGGGCGCACCGATCAGGGAAAAGGCGCAGTCTTATGTGTTGGCGCTCATTTTTCTGCTGATCCTGTATCAGTCGCCCAGTGGATTGGTTTTTTACTGGATTCTTAACAATCTGTTTTCTCTGATCAAAAATATCGTGATGAAGATGAAACGTCCGGTGCATTTCCTCTATGCGATGTATGCTGCGGTGGCGGTAATGTTTGTTTCCATGAATATCTTCTTCCGTATCCATCCGGAGAGGCTTAGTGATGTGAAGAAACGTGTTTTGGATGTGCTTACGGTTTTATGGATCGCGATTCCGTTGTGTCGGCTTGCCTATCTTCGGGTCAGGGAGCTGTGCAAGAGAAGGGAATTGAGAAGGGCGGAAACGTTAAAAAAGGTGGAATCAGAGAAAAAGACCGGATCAGAGAAAAAGACAAAGGAAAAGGTAAGGGCGGAGGAACGGACAATCAAGGGAACATTTGCATTGACGGTGATCTCGTGTATTGCCCTGTGGCTGATGGCAGGAGCATTGCTGCCGTCTTCCGTGATTGCGACTTCGCCGACGGAATTTGCTTTTCTGGGTTCTGTTGACAGTCCGCTGACGTATATCTTTATGAACCTTACATTTTATTTTGGGCTGTTTGTGTTCTGGCCGTTGTGCATCTATAAGATGTTTGAGAAACAGATCCAGAGGATCTTCCCGGCGGTGTTTTTCGGTGCGGCAGTTTGCGCGGTATTTAATATCTATCTGTTTAAAAGCCAGTTTGGGAATATCACGACGGCATTTGAACCGGAGGACAGGCAGCTGTTTGTCAGTTCATCCAATGCTCATGTGTGGAGTGCGCTGCTTCCGCTTGCATTGGCTTGCATTATCTGTATTATTGCCTTTAAGTATCATAAACTGCAAATATTAACGATGCTGGTGCTGATTCTTGCTCTGACAGAAGGCATCCTTTCCGGGAAAAATATGATAGAGGTCAAGGAGAGCTATGACGTTTATGCAGCGCTTCTGGAGGAGCGGCAGACGGATGATGTTGAACAGGAGATCCGGACGGAATTTTCTCTGACAAAGACCGGCAATAATGTACTTGTTCTGTTTTGCGACAGGTTTGCATCCGCATATTTTCCTTATCTGTTGGAGCAGTTCCCTGAACTGAAAGAGACTTATGAGGGATTTACTTATTATCCTAACTGTATCAGCTTTGCCACGGATACGCAGCTCGGAGCACCGGCGATGATGGGCGGTTATGAATATACGCCGTCACTCATGAATCAGAGAGAGGAAAAGCTTGTGGATATTCATAATGAAGCCACACTGGTTCTGCCGGTCTGGTTTGACCAGCTCGGATATGACGTAAAAGTCGCGGATCCTCCCCTTGTCAATTATGCATGGGACGGAGATTATACGCCGTTTGAAGCCTATCCGGATATTGAGGTATGTTCCCTGATCAATAATTATGTAGAGCGTTATGAACAGGAGCATAGGGAAGAGTATTCCGCTGTTGATTATGGAAAGATCAGTATCAAGAACTGTAGGCTTTATGCGATCCTGCAGATGGTGTATCCGCCGCTGCGCAATGTCCTTTCGGAAAACGGACGTTATTACAGTACGGATAATTACGCTTATACCCAGCAGGAGTATTTTATCAGGGATTATGCGTACGCCACCTATCTTCCGCAGATCACAGATGCGGAGAATGACAGGGATACTTATACTTTTATAGAATTGGATACGGCGCATGAGTACCAGCTTCTGCTGGCGCCGGATTACCGCAGCGGCATGCCCACAGAGGAACATCCTTATGCAGGTATCGGCAGCTATCCGGAGGACGCGACCATCGTAGATCCGGAGAAAAATCAGCAGTCCTATCATGTTAATGCCTGTACGATCCTTTTGATCGCTAAGTATCTTGATGTGTTGAAGGAGATGGGGGTATATGATAATACCCGGATCATCATCATAGCGGATCATGGTTCCAAGATTCCCACGGCTCCTTTCTGGGGATTTGAGGATCCTCTGGCGCCATCCAACTTCAATCCGATGTTTCTGATCAAGGACTTCAACAGTACGGGAGAGGTGCAGATCGATATGATGTTTAGGACAAATGCGGATATGCCCTATCTGGCAACGGAAGGATTAGGTTCTCCCCAGGTAAATCCGTTTACGGGCAATCCCTTTACCCTTGCAGAGGAAGGTCAGACATTTGATCTCTTTGATGGAGAGAGGGGGACAAGCGGTCTGGATAAGGAATTGTATGAGTTTATCTTTAACGCGCATTATACGGTCAGTGATAACATCTTTGAGGAGGAGAATTGGGGGAAATAGTGTGAAAAGCACTTCTAATTGCTCATGCCAATGGGCATTTCGCAAAGAAGTGCTATGTTTCACACAGAAAAACGCCAAAAGCAGGCGTTTTTCGTTTTGTTTTGAGTCGCAGCAGAGCTGCGACATAGAGGTTTGCAGAAAGGAGTGCGGTTATCATATGAAGCAATATCCGATGATTGATAAAAAGCGGACCGCAGGACGCATAAAATTCTTTATGCGGTATCATGGTCTAAAACCTGCGGATATACAGGCGTATCTTGGCTTGACCTGCGTACAGACAGTATACCGGTGGCTGGATGGAACTAATATTCCGAGTGTAGATAACATCTATGCTTTAAGCAGGCTTTTTGGCGTCAGGGTAGATGATCTGCTGGCAGGGAATGAAAAAGTTGTTCCGCTACCTTCGTACTGTAAAAGTCATTTTCGTATGCTGATGTATTATGAAAATTTGGAAAAGTTAGAAAAGCCGGTGTGATGGAAAGATTAAAAAGATGAATAAGTTGGTATGTTGAAATATTGAATTTTGGATTCAATGACAAGTCCTTGGTGCATCTCTTATAATTTGGATAAGAACGAACCGCTATATCCGAAGGAGGGAGAAGATATGAGAGATGGGACAGGGCACGTAGCAAATAAAAGAGATTACATCGTCAATATGAAAAATATGATGGCAAATAAGAGGGGGAACAAAGTAAATAAGAGGGGTTACGCGGCATATACAACAGAATTATCAGCGGATAACAAAG
>CAMWKA010000080.1 GCA_947174725.1 uncultured Lachnospiraceae bacterium
ACGCTGTAGTTATTTGGTGCAGTTTGCGGGGGGATATTTTTATGTATCGTTGCCATGTATGTTTTTATATGATTGGTAAGCAAAGTCAGCTTTTGGAAATTGTCAAAGGCATGCCTGCGCTGGAATCTTTTGTGCATGAATTTGTAGAAAGCGAGAGTCCGGAAAAAGGGCTGGCAGAAAGCGCCAATATTATTTTGGCTGACTTAAGTGATGCAGATGCGGAATCGGAAGCGCGAAAGCTGATCGAATGGAAGAAACCGGAGACTGCGATGATCCTTCTGACAGAACAGAGACAGTTCTCAGATTTGAGAGACTGTCTGTCTGAAGTTACGGATATCTGGACTTTACCGATGACGGAAGAGGAAATACGTTTTCGTTTCCGGCAATGGCAGCAGTCTTATAAAATGCAAAAGGATTTCTGGCAGACCGCACAGTACTTGGACCGTACGATCAACAGCATGCCGAATCTAGTTTGGTATAAGGACAAAAACGGGATTCATGAGAAAGTCAATGACTATTTCTGCAAAACAGTGAATAAAACCAAGGAGCAGGTGCAGGGACGCGGACACGCATACATCTGGGATGTGGAGCAGGATGATCCCGCTTGTATTGAATCGGAAAATAAAGTTATGAAACAGAAGAAGACTTTTGTTTCCGATGAAATCATCCAGACCGGTGAAGGGAAAAAAATTCTTGCTACATATAAGTCCCCGCTGTACGATCTGGACGGCAGCGTTATGGGAACCGTGGGAGTGGCGATCGATGTAACAAAAGAGCGCGCATATGCTGAGGAACTGATCAAGAAAAACCAGACGCTGGAAATGCTTTTTATGACCACGGATTGCGGTATGATGTGCCATACAATGGATGGAAAACGGATTATCAGCATCAACCAAGCTGCCTTAAATATATTGGGATTCCATTCGCTGGAGGAGATGGAAAAGGATGGATTTTATATGGTTTCCCCTTCTGTAGTGGATGAAGATAAGGTGAAGATGCAGAAAGCCATCAAATCTCTGAAAAAGATAGGCGACAGCATCAGTATGGAGTACCGTGTCCGTCATTCAGACGGGAAGCTTCTTTATGTTCTGGGAAGCTTTAAGCTTGTGGAGGAGAACGGTGAAACATACTGTCAGAGGTTTTTATTAGATCGTACCGCCCAGAAACTGCAGGAGGAGGAAGAACGGCAGAAGGATAAACGGAAGCAGGAGGCGCTGATCCATGCCCTTAGTATTGATTTTAACCTTGTATGTTTCTTTGATCTGAATACCGGAATGGGAAGGGCGCTTCGGATCGGTGAATGTAAGAATGATATATTAGCTCCTATTTTTTCAGGAGATTTGATCTTGGAGGATGCGCTGGAGAGATACATAGAGGCAGGGGTTTATGAGGAGGACAAAGAGCCGTTGCGGAAGGCTGTTTCGCGGCAGCAGTTGGAAGAGGAACTTTCCAAAAAGTCGATATACCATATCAATTACCGCACTACTTGCTGCGGTGAGCTGCAGTATTTTCAGTTAAAAATTGTACGCGCCGGAAAATGGGATCAGAATCATGGTATTGTTTTGGGATTTCGCAGCGTGGATGAGGAAACCCGTGCGGAAAGGGAAAAGAAGGAACTGTTGGAGAATGCGCTTTCACAGGCGAATCGCGCGAACCAGGCAAAGAGTACATTCCTTTCCAATATGTCCCACGATATCCGTACACCGATGAATGCAATCATTGGATTTACGGCGTTGGCGACTTCGCATATTGATAATAAGGAAAAGGTGGAGGAATATCTGAAAAAAATCATGACCTCAGGCAATCATTTGCTGAACCTGATCAATGATGTTTTGGATATGAGCCGTATTGAGAGCGGTAAAATCCATTTGGAGGAGGAGTTGTGCAGCCTGCCCGAAATTATACATGGACTGCGCAGCATCATTCAGGCGGATATTCACGCAAAGCAGCTGGATTTACATATGGATGCGGTGGATGTTCAGAATGAAGAGGTATATTGTGACCGGCTGCGTATCAATCAGGTGCTTTTGAACCTGCTGAGCAATGCCATCAAATATACGCCTTCAGGCGGTATGGTCAGCATGTTGTTGATTCAGAAGGGCAGCGCTTCAGAAGGTTATGCAGATTTTGAATTTCAAATCAAGGATAACGGCATCGGTATGAGTAAGGAATTTTTATCTCATATTTTTGATCCCTTTGAGCGGGAATGTAACTCTACGATCAGTGGTATTCAGGGAACAGGACTCGGAATGTCGATTACCAAAAATATTGTGGATATGATGAATGGTACCATCATCGTAAATAGTAAACAGGACGTCGGAACAGAATGTATTGTTTCATTTTCACTGCGCGTGAACGAATTAAAGAAGGAATGTCAGGAAATCCCTGAGCTGAGTGGTTTTAGGGCATTAGTAGTAGATGGTGATTTCAATACGTGTGACAACGTATCCTGCATGCTTCAGCAGATTGGTCTGCGGGCGGAGTGGACCATATCGGGAAAAGAGGCTGTTTTGCGTACGCGTCAGGCTGTCATGCGTAGTGACGAGTATTTTGTGTATATTATTGCCTGGGTTCTGCCTGACATGAATGGTATTGAGTTGGCAAGGGAAATCCGTCAGGAGGTAGGAAGGGACGTGCCGATCATTGTTCTTACGGCGTATGATTGGTGCGACATTGAGGATGAGGCAAGAGAGGCGGGAGTGACCGCATTTTGCGGTAAGCCGTTGTTTTTCTCAGAACTGTACGGATGTCTGGATTCCATCGTCAATACAGATAAAAATGTCAAATTGATTTCCGAGGAGAAAGCGCCGCTTCGCAAGGGTCGTATTCTGCTGACGGAAGATAATGAGTTAAATCAGGAAATTGCAGTTGCGATTTTGGAGGAAGCAGGATTCTCCGTGGAAGTTGCCCAAAACGGTCAGGTTGCTGTGGATATGCTGAGCGCATCTGAAGCAGGATATTATCAGGTGATACTGATGGATGTTCAGATGCCTGTGATGAACGGCTATGATGCCACAAGGGCAATCAGAAATCTGGAGAATCGTGAATTGGCGTCACTTCCTGTGATTGCAATGACGGCAAATGCCTTTGAGGAGGATAAGCAGGAAGCATTGAAGAGCGGAATGAATGGTCATATTGCAAAGCCGATTGATGTTAAGACCTTGATGGAGGTATTGGATGAGGTGCTTGGTAAAGATAATTAGGAGGGATTGATGGTGTGTTTGGTCCTCTGCCGTAAGGCAGAGGATTTTTTACTTTTTATTTTATAATTCTCTTGACATATATAGATCGTCGATATAATATATAGATATCCGATATATAGATTACCGATATAGGAGGGATAGAAATGTCAGTAGATAAAACATTGGTGTCTGGAAGTATGACAATGCTTTTGCTCAAGTTACTTGAGGAAAAAGACATGTATGGGTATGAGATGATCGATACTCTGAGAAAGAAATCGAATAATGTATTTGAGCTAAAAGCAGGTACATTGTATCCGTTATTACACGGTCTGGAAGAAAAGCGATTACTCACGGCTTATGAACAGGAGTATGCCGGAAAAACGAGAAAGTATTACAGTATCACGAAAGAAGGAAAAAACTTATTAGAGAAAAAGACTTCTGAGTGGAAGGAATACCAGACCGCAGTATCAAACGTTTTGGCAATGGGGGTGTGAACGATGGAAGAATATTTGGAAAAACTTTTATCTCAAATTCGCTGTAAAAAGGCAAGACCTTACATATCCGATGAGATAAGAAAACATATGGAAGATCAGATCACGGAGAATATTGCTCATGGGATGACGGCAAAGGAAGCGGAAATAAATGCGGTTGCTGATATGGGGGATCCGGTAGAAGCCGGGATCTCTTTGGATAAGGTTCATAAGCCGCAGGTTGCGTGGAAGCTGATTGTTATTGTAGGGATACTAAGTCTGTTAGGTATTTTTATTCAGCAGTCGATCTCCTATCATATTGCAGAAATTTCATCTGATATTCCGGAATATTATGCGCTTTCCGGAACGAGATTTGTTACATCAGTAATACTTGGGTTTGCCGTTATGTGCGGGATATATTTTCTGGATTATACCACCATTGCAAAATATTCCAAGTTTATTGGCGCATTCATCATAGTTATGGGGATCTTAAGCATTTTAGGTTTTATTGGGAGATTTGGCTATGGAAAGTATTATATGATTAGATTACTTACAACTGCGTTTATGATGTTTTACGTACCAACTTATGGAGCAATACTTTATAAATACAGAGAAGGCGGATGGGCTTCGCTATTAAAAGCTCTTGTGTGGTTGATGATTCCTGTGATAATTATGTTTAAGATGCCTAATCTTGTTGGCACAACAATATTAATGGTCAGTATGCTGATACAGTTATCGGCTGCCATCATCAAAGGCTGGTTTAAAGTTCCTGTAAAAAGGACGATTGCAGTTATCTGGACGGCTTTTGGAATATTGCCGATTATTATACTTTTTTCAATGTATGCGTTACATATGCTGGCGGCATATCAGGAAGCGCGGATTCAGGCATGGTTGTTTGCAACCGGAGACGCATCTTATATGGGCAACATACTTAGATCTTTGTGTACAGATTTAGCATTTATTGGTAATAGCGGAAAAGATGTGATGGGAACACTTCCTGATTTTAATAGTGATTACATTTTTTCCTATATTTTAAATAGTTATGGAAGTATAGCGGGAATAATGATCGTAGCTGCGCTTGCCGTATTGATCCTATATGTTTTTTCTGTCTGTCTGAAACAAAAAAATGAACTTGGAATGGTTATGGGATTCGGCTGCGGAATGATCATTTTATTAAATACGGTCATTAATCTGTTGGGTACAGTAGGTGTTATTCCTCCTGCAGCATCATTTCTTCCATTCCTTTCTGCAGGAAGAGGCAACATTGTCTTATGTTATGCTTTGGTAGGCATTATTATGAGCATTTACCGATACAAAGATGTTTATCCAAAGCATGTGAAGGTGCAGGGAAAGACATTTCAAATGAAATTTACCATCGGGCTTTAAACAATGTTTTCATACTCCTTAAAATATGATATAATAACCGCAATAGAAAAACAAGCGACGCGAAGCGGCATTTGTTTTTCTGCGGTTATTAACGAGAAAGCGTTTGACGAAGTCAAACATGGAGTGCGAAAGCACGAGCTTTCGAGTTTAGATAATATAATGTACGCGAATGCATTGAGCACTGCGGCATTAATTATGATCAAACAAAGGTGGAGGTATGGAAATGGCAGCAGACAGACGTCCGGAGGACATGAGCAGGATCACTACGCCTGAATTGGCGGATGCGTTTATTGAGGAGCAAGTCAAAGAAGTACGTGCTCAGGTGGGTGACAAAAAGGTATTACTTGCGTTATCAGGAGGCGTGGATTCTTCCGTCGTGGCAGCGCTTTTGATCAAAGCAATTGGACAGCAGCTGGTGTGTGTACATGTAAATCACGGGCTTTTGCGTAAGGGCGAACCGGAGCAGGTGATCGAAGTGTTCCAAAATCAGATGAAAGCAAATCTGATCTATGTGGATGCAACAGACCGTTTTCTGGATAAGCTGGCAGGAGTTGACGAGCCGGAGAAAAAGAGAATGATTATTGGCAATGAGTTTATCGAGGTATTTGCAGAAGAAGCGCGGAAGCTGGATGGAATAGAGTTTCTTGCACAGGGAACGATCTGGCCTGATATTCTGGAAAGTGAGAAAGGCATCAAGGCGCATCATAACGCAGGCGGTCTGCCGGAGGATATGAAATTTGAACTGGTGGAACCGGTTAAGATCCTGTTTAAAGATGAGGTGCGTGTTGTAGGAAAGCAGCTGGGGCTGCCTGATAATATGGTCTTTCGTCAGCCGTTCCCAGGTCCGGGACTGGGCGTTCGGTGTCCGGGTGCAATCACCCGCGACAGATTGGAAGCGGTACGTGAATCAGACGCGATCCTGCGGGAAGAATTTGCCAAGAATGGTTTGGAAGGTAAGGTATGGCAGTATTTCACGGTAGTACCGGATTTTAAATCCACCGGCATCAAGGATGGGAAACGTGCCTTTGAGTGGTCCGTGATCATCCGTGCGGTCAATACCACGGACGCCATGACGGCAACGGTAGAAAATATCCCATATGATCTCATGTGCCATCTGACAGAAAGGATCACTCATGAGGTGAAAGGCGTGAACAGAGTGCTTTATGACTTTACGCCAAAGCCGACGGGGACGATAGAGTTCGAATAATGCTAATAAAATAGATAGAACCGGATATTACTGAAATTAATATCTGGTTCTATTTTATTGCTACTAGCAAAGTTATTGACTTTGGATTCTGTCGGCACTATAATTTCAAAAACATAAGTTTGTCAGGAAAATATTGAAAACGGAGGTAATAAATAATGTCAGAGATCAAAGAAAGCGCGGTGGAACTGATTGGGGCAACTCCCTTGTTGCAATTAAACCGCTACATGGAAAAATCGGGAGTAACGGGAGCAAATATCATAGCGAAGCTGGAATATCTGAATCCCGCCGGTTCCGTGAAAGACAGGGTAGCGCTGGCGATGATCGAGGATGCGGAAAAGAGCGGCAGATTAAAACCGGGTGCAACGATCATCGAGCCCACAAGCGGCAATACGGGTATCGGTCTGGCTTCGATTGCGGCAGTAAAGGGATATAAGGCGATCCTGACGCTTCCTGATACCATGAGCGTTGAGCGGAGAAATCTGTTAAAAGCGTATGGGGCGGAACTTGTTCTGACAGAAGGTGCGAAAGGTATGAAGGGCGCCATTGCAAAAGCGGAAGAATTACACAATGAGATAGAAGGATCCGTCATACTGGGGCAATTTGACAATCCGGCCAATTCGGCGATTCATAGAGCAACGACGGGACCTGAGATCTGGCGGCAGACGGATGGCAAAGTGGATATTTTTGTTGCAGGCGTCGGCACCGGCGGCACGGTTACCGGTGTGGGAGAATATTTAAAAGAACAAAATCCGGATATAACGGTTGTCGCGGTGGAGCCGAAAGGAAGTCCGGTGCTTTCTCAAAATACTGCGGGCCCGCATAAGATACAGGGAATCGGTGCAGGTTTTGTACTGTCGATCCTGAATACTAAGATATATGATGAGGTCATCACGATTGAAAATGAAGATGCGTTTGCCGAGGGTCGCGCGTTTGCGTTGACGGAAGGAATCATTGTAGGGATTTCCTCGGGAGCTGCATTAAAGGCAGCAGTCCTGCTGGCGCAGAGACCGGAAAATGCCGGAAAGAATATCGTGGTACTGCTTCCGGATTCGGGGGACAGATACCTTTCAACGCCGATGTTTGCGGGATAGGATAATGGAACTGTTGGAAATGCACTTTCAATGTCAGGGAGCTGATATTGAAAGTGCATTTTTAAAATAAAGATTGCAAAAATTTTCAAATATTGACATAACTAAATAT
>CAMWKA010000081.1 GCA_947174725.1 uncultured Lachnospiraceae bacterium
TATCGGTTATGATATCAAGCAGGTGGATATCTACGAGTGTAAAGCGGAAGAGTTGCTGCAGGGTTTTGATTTCGGGGACGCGACGGCACGACCGCGGACAGAGCCGGAGTCCAAAGCAGAGACGACGGAAGCAAAAACGGAAAGCGAGGGTGGTCAGGCAGAGGAAGCACCAAAACCGCAAAAACCGCAGATTGCGCCCGGTGACTTTGTCATCCAGTCTAAGGAACCCGGTAAGCATAAGAAGCTGGCAAAGGATAAGCATAAGAATGAAAAGGCAGCCTTTATCAGCGTTAATGTTACAAAGATGGATCAGTTGATGGATCTGATCGGTGAGCTGGTGATTTCGGAATCCGTGGTACTGCAGAATCCCGATTTGAAAGTTCCGGGTCTGAATCTTACGAACTTTAACAAAGCTGCGGCACAGATGTCAAAGATCTCTACGGATCTGCAGAATGTGATCATGTCCATGCGTATGGTGCCGTTGACCAATCTGTTCCAGAAGATGAACCGTATCGTGTTTGATGTTTCCAGGAAACTGGATAAGGATATTGATTTTGTCATGGTCGGCGAACATACAGAGGTAGATAAGAATATTATCGAGAATATTTCCGATCCGTTGATGCATCTGGTACGTAATGCGGTAGATCATGGAATCGAAACCAAGGAGGAGCTTGCGGAGAGCGGTAAAAGGGAGAAATCAAAGGTTACTCTTTCTGCAAGGACCGAAGCTGGAAAAGTATGGATCAGTGTGGCGGACAACGGAAAAGGTCTGGATCGTGAAAAGATACTTGCCAAGGCAAGAAAGCAGAAATTGCTGGATGATGATAAAGCGGACAGCGAGTATACGGATAGGGAAGTATTCCAGTTTATTACACTGCCGGGCTTTTCTACCAACGAGAAGGTAACGGAATATTCCGGACGAGGGGTTGGAATGGATGTGGTGGTACAAAACATTCAGGCAATCGGCGGCACGTTGGAAATAGAAAGTATGGCAGGCTTTGGAACCACAATGACGTTAAAGATTCCTTTGACACTGGCGATCATCGACGGTATCGTAATGGAAACAGAAAATTCTTCTTTCGTAGTAGAAACCGGCGTAATCAAGGAATTTGTCAGCGTAAGAGAGAATATGATGATTCATGAGCCCAATGGTGATGAATATATCATGATCCGTGGAGAGTGTTATCCGGTTCTCCGGCTGGGAGAATGGTATGGGCTGAAGAAAGGTCCAAAATCAGTCGAGGATGGCATGATGTTGATTTTCGAGGTGGAAGGGAAAACGGTATGCCTGTTTGTAGACAGACTGATAGGCAAGCAGGAGATTGTTGTCAAACCGATTCCATCTTATATTAAGAAAGTTAAAGGATTATCCGGCTGTACGCAGCTGGGAGACGGAAGCATCGCGCTGATACTTGATCCGGTAGGATTGATTGAATAAACTACGAAAGGAGGTGCATGAAATCATATGGATGCAACAACTGAATTAAAGCGTCAGACAGAGCAGGATGAGGGCAATGGTTCCGGTAGTGAGCATGATGCGCAAAAGGGAAAATACATGACGTTCAAGTCAGGAAGTGAATATTTTGCCTTGAAGATACAGTATGTAAGCGAGATTATATGTTTTCAGGCAATAACACCGATTCCTGAGACAGAGGATTATATCAAAGGCCTGATTAATCTGAGAGGAAAAATTATTCCGGTCATTGATGTAAGGCTCAGATTCAAGCAGGAACCTCTTGAATATGATGACAGAACCTGTATTATGGTGATCAATGTAAAATCTATAGTAGTAGGACTGATCATAGAGAAGATTGCCGAAGTTGTAGAAATTCAAGAGGAAAATATTCTGCCGCCGCCAAGAGTGGGAAAGGCAGATAAGACGCAGAATAAATATGTTTACGGGATTGGAAGGGTAGGAAATACCGTGAAACTTTTGCTGGATCCGGATAAGTTAATAAATGATGAGGATTTATCAGCTGTGGATCAAAGTAATTTAAATGAAGAAGGAGAGGTATAATTATGAAAGACATGAAGATGAAAACAAAAATGATTATTGGATTTATTATTCCCATCGTGTTTACACTTATTAATGTAATCTTTGGAATGATGTCCGTAAGCAGTATCGACAAAATTGTAAGGGATATGCAGAATGAACAGGTCGAGGTTGTTGAGGCAAAGATGGAGGAAATCGGCGCAGATCAGGCAAAGGCCCAAATACTGTCTGAAACCTTGGAAACTACTGCGGAAGATGATATAGCAAGCATCGACAGCAGAGCTACGACCTCCAATATTATCAGCTTTGGATTGTTGATCGTTTCAGTCATCATAACTGTTATCATTGCTGTTATGCTGGTCAAGATCATCAATAAATCCGTAGAGCAGCTGTCCAGGGCGGCAAAAGATATAGCTGCAGGACGTGTGGATATCGAATTGGTAAAATATCACAACGACGAATTTGGCGAATTGGTGGATGAGTATCAGAATGTTATCAATAATACCAAATATCAGGCTAAGGTTGCAGAGGAAGTAGCTAATGGTAATCTTACCATTGCAGTTAATCCGGCGTCTCCTGATGACGTGCTGGGATATTCCCTGAAGAAACTGGTAGAAGAGAATCATCGTGTACTGAGCGGCATCAATGATGCGGGATATCAGGTTTCCATCGGGGCTTCACAGGTGGCAAGCGCAAGCCAGTCTCTTGCACAGGGAACAACTGAGCAGGCAAGCGCTATCGAAGAGATCACGGCTTCTATCGATGAGATCACGGAAAAGACAAAACAGAATGCTTCACAGGCGAATGAAGCTGCTAAACTGGTAGCGAGCGCTATTCAGGATGTAAAAGAAGGAAATGAGAAGATGCAGGATATGATGGCAGCTATGGAAGACATCAATAAGTCCTCCGAGAGCATTTCCAAGATTATCAAGGTGATTGACGATATTGCATTCCAGACCAATATTCTTGCGTTGAATGCAGCTGTGGAAGCTGCAAGAGCCGGAGAGGCAGGAAAAGGCTTTGCAGTAGTAGCAGAAGAAGTAAGAAGCTTAGCTGCAAAGAGCGCTGCAGCGGCATCTGAGACAGCAGAGATGATCGAAGGTTCTATCAACAAGGTTAATCAGGGTTCCAGGATTGCAGATGAGACTGCAAAGGCATTGGGTGTAATTACAGAGGCTGTTGAGAAGAGTGAAGTACTGATCAATAATATTGCGCAGACCTCCAATTATCAGGCAACGGCAGTTGCTCAGGTAGATCAGGCGATCACACAGGTTTCACAGGTAGTACAGACCAATTCTGCTACCAGTGAGGAGTGTGCTGCGGCAAGTGAGGAACTTTCCGGTCAGGCTTCCAGAATGAGAGAGATGATTTCTGTTTACCAGCTTGGTAATAAGGGGGCTTCTTCCTCATCAGGTTCTGATTCTTATGATTCTTCATCAAACGACAATGAGAAGATCATTTCCCTTGGAGGAGATAACTTCGGCAAATACTAATTACATAATTATAGAAAGAAGTAAAGCGGCTGTGTGAGCATTTCGCACAGCCGCTTTTATTATGGGATTATGGAGACTAAAAATGAGAGAACTACTTGACAAATATTACGCATAGTGTTATATTGTTACATACAACGTAACAATTCTGTAATATTTTGCAGTTAAAGCTGTAATATTTAGAGTTAGGGGATGCAGATTCGTGAAAAAGAAGATAGTAACAATTGCATTAGCGGCGATGACCATGACGGCAATACTTACTGTTGGACTTGGAAATAGCGAGGTTGATGCAACAAACGTAAGAGATGTTCTTCCGGCAGGCGGTGTAGCGCTTGCGCTGGGAGAGGGGTTGGATATCAGTGAGATCTATATAGAGCAGACACAGGCGGCTGCGCTTTCACAGTCGATAGTACAGAATACATCGTCAAATGGATTTATTGACGCGGGCGTGGAAGAGGTGCTGAAGATGGAAGTGGATGTCAGCAATAATGAAACTGTCCTTGCTGAAATGCCTGCCAGTGATATTGTTTCGGCGGCAGCAGTCAGCGCGGCATCTACGCTGAATACAGTCAATGCTTCAGCAGCCGCGGATTCCCTTGCAATGTCGATCCAGATCGGTGCGGAGCGTTCGGTTGAAATGAGGGAAGTTATGGATTCGACGGTAGTTGAAACCGTTTCCCAGGAAGATAAGGATCTTGATCCGGAGAATTTCAGCGATCTTGTCATTGCGCAGGTAACAAATTATGTGAATGTACGGGATATCCCCAGTGAAGAAGGAGAGATCGTCGGCAAGCTGTATGATGATTCTGTCGGCAATTTTATAGAAGAAGAGAACGGCTGGTATAAGATCACATCAGGAAGATGTACCGGTTATGTCAAGGCAGAGTATTGCGTGACAGGGGAAGCAGCGATAGAACTTGCCAGAGAGGTTGGTACCAGAGTGGCGACAGTCAATACCACTACCTTAAAGGTGCGCACGGAACCCAGTACAGAATCTTCCGTACTCGGTCTTGTTCCCATTGAAGAAGATCTGAGCGTTTTAGAGGAGCTTGACGGCTGGGTTAAAGTTTCCATAGAAGAGGGCGAAGGCTATGTTTCTGCGGAATTTGTTAATTTAAGAACGGATTTTGTTGTGGCTGAGTCCAGAGCAGAGGAAGAAGCCAGACTGGAAAGAGAGCGTCAGGAACGCGAAGCGGCACAGGCGGCAGCGCGTGCGGCACAGGCGGCAGCGAACCGGAATACGACCAGCAGCGGCGGCAGTCATTCTACTTATACGGTACCGACGATCACGGGAGACAATTCCATGGGTGTTTCGGTTGCCCAGTATGCATGCCAGTTTGTAGGCAATCCGTATGTGTATGGCGGTTCCAGCTTGACGAATGGAACGGACTGCTCCGGATTTGTTATGAGCGTATATGCGGCGTTTGGTGTATCGCTTCCACATTCTTCAACGGCGGACAGAAGCCGCGGTTATGCGGTGGAAGGCGGTGTTGCGAATGCGCAACCCGGTGATATTATCTGCTACTCCGGTCATGTGGGAATATATATTGGTAATGGTCAGATCGTGCATGCAAGTAACGAAAGAACCGGTATCATCATCTCCAATGTAAGTTACCGAAGCGTACTGGCAGTAAGACGTATCTTCTGATGCGGGATCGATAAGTGTGGAATTTGTGAAATCATATTTCAGATTTTATAAAAGGAACTGGAGCGTAGGCTTTCAGTTCCTTTTTTTGACTCGCATACAGTTTTTATCGATGTTTCACGTAATCGGTACCCAGGAACCCCCCGGTTAGGTCGTAATATGGCGATTATGATAGTTATCCACAATTTTAATGGCGTGAAACTACTAAAAAGTGAGTTATACACCGATTTATCCACATTATCCACATTATTTCCTGTCGAAAATAGAAGAAAAAACGGAATTTTGAAATTGTTGAAAGCTTGTCTCAAATGTGGTATACTAACATCATGATACCAAAAAATGTCAAATAAAGATAAGTATCATACAAAAACCTATGAAAGGTGGGCTGGCTATGAAATTTATAATCGTAGGAAAAAACATTGATGTGACAGAAGGGTTAAAGAGCGCGGTTGAGGATAAGATCGGAAAGCTGGAGAAGTATTTTACGCCGGATACGGAAGTCCATGTGACATTAAGCGTGGAAAAGGAAAGGCAGAAAATAGAGGTAACGATTCCTGTAAAGGGCAATATCATTCGTTCCGAGCAGGTAAGCAGCGATATGTATATTTCCATCGATCTGGTTGAGGAGATCATTGAGCGGCAGTTGAAGAAGTATAAGACAAAGCTGGTTGATCAGCAGCAGAATGCCTCTTTCTTCAAACAGGAATATATCGATAAGGATTTTATGGATGAAGAAGAGATCAAGATCATCCGTACCAAGAGATTTGATATCAAACCGATGTATCCGGAAGATGCCTGCGTGCAGATGGAACTTCTGGGACACAACTTCTATGTATTCTGCAATGCGGAGACGGAGCAGGTCAATGTTGTTTATAAGAGAAAAGGCAATACCTATGGTTTGATTGAGCCGGAGGTATGAACGGCAGGTTGCCGTGGCAGGTTGCCGTCAGAGCCGTTAGAAATAAAACGGATCTTGGGCAGGAACACTTTGAAACCAGTGTTCCTGCTTTTTCATGAATAATTCATTGCAAAAGAAAAGTGCCTATGATAAAATGGAAATAGTCGGCGACGGCGGATAGATAACTGCCTCGCCAATAAGGAAACTATAAAATTAAAAAGATGGAGGAAAAGAGATGTCAAAGAAAATTGTTTTGGCAGGTGCATGCCGTACTGCAATTGGTACAATGGGTGGAGCGCTTTCTACCACACCGGCTCCGGAACTGGGAGCGATCGTAATTAAGGAGGCATTAAACAGGGCAGGGGTGAAACCTGAGGATGTAGATCATGTATATATGGGATGCGTTATTCAGGCAGGTCTTGGACAGAACGTTGCACGTCAGGCATCCATTAAAGCTGGTCTTCCAATTGAAACAACAGCCGTAACAGTCAATGTGGTCTGCGGATCCGGTCTGAACTGTGTCAATATGGCAGCGCAGATGATCAACAGCGGCGATGCAGACATTGTAGTAGCCGGCGGTATGGAGAACATGTCCATGGCTCCTTACGCTGCGATGCAGGGACGTTATGGTTATAGAATGAACAACGCAACACTGGTGGATACCATGGTAAACGATGCGTTATGGGATGCATTTAACAATTACCATATGATCCAGACTGCAGACAATATCTGTAATGATGCACGTTGGAACATCTCCAGGGAAGAACTTGACGAGTTTGCTGTAAACAGCCAGACAAAATGTGCTGCTGCACAGGCATCCGGTAGATTTAAAGATGAGATCGTTCCTGTAGAGGTGAAAAAGAAAAAAGAAGTGGTTGTGGTAGATACCGATGAAGGACCTCGTCCCGGAACAACCATGGAAGGACTTGCAAAGCTTCGCGCGATCAACAAGGATGGAAAGGTTACTGCAGGTAATGCTTCCGGTATCAATGATGGTGCAGCTGCAATCGTTGTTATGAGTGAGGAGAAGGCTAAGGAACTTGGTGTAACACCGATGGCTACCTGGGTAGCAGGCGCTCTTGGCGGTGTAGATCCTTCTATCATGGGTATCGGACCTGTTGCTTCTACCAAAAAGGTTCTTGCAAAGACCGGACTTACCATGGATGATTTCGATCTGATCGAGGCAAATGAGGCGTTTGCTGCACAGTCTATCGCTGTTGCAAGAGAGCTTGGTTTTAACAAAGATATTCTGAATGTAAACGGCGGGGCGATTGCTCTGGGACATCCTGTAGGGGCTTCCGGATGCCGTATTCTGGTTACCCTGCTGCATGAGATGCAGAAACGTGGTTCCAAGCGCGGTCTTGCTACACTTTGTATCGGCGGCGGTATGGGAT
>CAMWKA010000082.1 GCA_947174725.1 uncultured Lachnospiraceae bacterium
TACATACATTTATAAAGATCATAAACACCTGAAAAATAAAATAATTTTATAAACTTATCAATGAGGTTTGCATAACTCGAAGTTTCAACATTTATGTTCCAAAAATGATTTCATTTATGATATTTTTGGAACATAAATGTTGGAACAAAGAGTTATGTAAGCCGGACATGACATTCCAAAGGAGTCTCTTATGAAAAAACCGCTTTTACAAAAATTTATCACATATTGTATGACAATCATTCTGCTTGCCGCTATGCTGGGAAGCTTTTTCCCAATACAGACACAGGCTGCCAACATCGTAGTATGTATCGATCCCGGTCATGGCGGAACAAACAACGGCGCCCATTATTTTGGACTGTGGGAAAAGGATCTTACTCTGATCATTGCCAACGCCATGCGGGAAGAACTGATGAAATACGAAGGCATCACCGTGGTTATGACCAGAACCGGCGATACGACGCTTTCTTTGGAGGAGCGGGCACAGATTGCTGCAGATGCGGGTGCGGATTTTCTCTACTGCATCCACCTGAATGCTTCTGAAGACCACAATCTTTTTGGCGCAGAAGTATGGGTTTCGGCATTTGGCGAATATTACTCCAGAGGGAAAAGTTTTGGAACGGTTGAATTGCAGCAGTTATCAGAAGATATCGGTGTATATACTGCAAGAGGCGTTAAAACAAGACTGTCAGCAGACGACGGTGGCGATTATTATGGCATCATCAAACATTCCGTCAACCGAGGCGTGACGCCGGCGTTGATCGAACATTGTTTTATGGATGAAACCCATGATCTTAATTTTTATCAGTCGATGGAAGCATTGAAACTGCTTGGAAAAGCAGATGCTACGGCAGTTGCGAAATATTATGGATTATCCTCGTCTATTTTGAATGTAGATTACAGCAGCTATGCCTGTCCGGCTTTTCCGGTTCCTACGGATGTGGTAATGCCGGATACGACAGAACCGGAAGTAAGCAGGATCGAGCTGATTGGTCATAATATGGTAAATAATACGGCAAGCCTCCATGTATATGCAGCGGACAGTGACAGTAAGATCATCTACTACAGCTATAGCTGCGACGGTGGCAAAACATGGTCCAAACTATGGGGCTGGAATGCGGATGGCGAAGGGTATATTACTATCCCGCTACCCAAAAACCAGGTAAGAAACATCTGCATCAGAGTGTGGAATCAGTATGATAAATACACGGAAAGCAACCATATTATTTTCTAGTTTGATAGTTCCGTTTCAGCTTATCCCTTATGATATGCTATTTTTTCACGGACTACTATGCCGGACGCAAACAGTAATACTGCTCCTAAAAGCCAGTACATCCATGTTCCGTAATCCCCTTTCATCATCCGAAACAGGGCGAATTTCCCTAAATAATTGTTTCCGCCGATATTTACCACATAATAGATCACAGCGATCATATACCCGATGATCACCTGATTGGTTACGGCGGAAACAAAAAATCCAATGCTTCCCAAAAAGAAGATCTCACAGCATGATCCACGGAAAAGAATGTCGAAATCAAAAATCCCTCCGCCTCTTTTCATCTGATATAAAAACATCCAAATGGTCAAAAGACATACCAGGACTGCCGGAAGCATCCGGAAAAGATATACTTTCCACATGGATGTTTTTTTACTTCTCTCCAAATTCCAGATGGCTTTATCCTGTTCCGGCATAAAGAGCGGCGTAAAAAGAATAAGACCGATGAATGCAACGTACATCTCCATAACCTTCGCCGCCTGAACGCTTTCCAATCCTTTCAGGCTTACAAACCCGCCGGACAAGAGCGCCAAAAGAAGAACTAACAACAGATGGGGATAATATTGTTTTTTTACAAAACTACTTATCAAATTTGCGTAATTTCTCATGCACACTTTCTCCTCCCCTGCGCTTTTTCTCATAAACAAGCACCGTAAGTATCACACAAACGGCAGCCAGCAGAAAATAAAATCCCCGGTTAAAGAATAATTCCTTCTCCAGAGAGAAGTAAAGCAGCGTCCTACCAAGCGTATTCCATCTTGCCACCAGCTTCAGTCCGAAATCTCCCACCAGCGTAGTCGCGCTAATAAGGCTTGTAAACGCCCATGCTACCTGCAAAAATATCGTCCAGATAGTATCGGTAAATTCCGTGATCAGAAAAGACACGGCAAGCACAGTCATGATCTCCGGCAAAAGCCATATGCCGGGTACAGTCAGAAATGCCCAGATATCTCCCTGTATGCCCATGGTCTGCGCCCTATAATAAAACGGCTGCTGTAACAATAATGCCGTAAGGAACACCGGAATGCTGATCATTACCAGATTGGCAAGATAACGGCTTACGATGATCTGTATCCCGGAGGCAGACTTGGAAAAAATAACCTGCTGTACTTTTGCCCGTTTATCACGAAGCGCTCTTGACACGCCGATAAAGATCGGCAGAACGGAAAGTATGATTCCGGCATAATCGCAAAACAACCGCATATAGGCACGAGTCAGCCCGTCTTTTGTACTTAAGGCGTCAAATTCTTCCTTCGCCTGTTCATATGTCATCGGGACACTGATGCTGTTCTCATAATTTCCCTTTTCATAAAACGAACCCTTCCCCACAAGATCGCAGACTTCTTCCATTGCAGCTTCAAATTCCGCATAAGTTAATCCTTCTTTTACAGCTGCCTGGTAACTTGCACCTCCTACGCTGTTCTGGATAAATTGTTGTTCCATTTCTTCGTCCAGTACCTCAAAACTTCTACCCGTACAACGCTCCAAAATTGCTTTTACCTGCTCTATCTCACCATCAGTTAAGTTGACTTCTTTGTAAAATCCTATGGGATAAGTGGTAAAGGAATTACGACCGACTTCCTGTATCAAATGCGCCAAAGTCCCCTCCATAATCAAGTCATCATCCTGTGTCACCGTCTCTCCGTAATAAGACCATCCCGGCTGCGGTTCACGCAGTTCATCTTCGCCGCTCATCTGACTGGTAATAAACAAAACAAAGATCACAACATAAATATAATACACCAGGCTTTTCAAAACCTGCCTGCATTCTTTTATAAATAATGTTCCGAACATACCTATCATTTCCTTTCCTTTTACCTTTATTTCTCTTTATGCATCAGATACATATACGCATCCTCAACATCCGGCTGTACCTGTCTGGCTTGCGAAAAAGGCTGCTCGTCTGCTATGATCTTTATATTTGCCGTACTTCCCGTAACAAGAATGCCCGTTACCATATATTTTTCTTTTACTTTTTCCAATTCCACTGCCGCGATCTCCGCGGAATACACCTTCCCTTCTACCATGGAGAGCAGTTCCGTCACCTTACCCTTAAAACAGATTTTTCCCTGATTGAGCACGGCAATATTTTCACAGGTTGCCTCAATATCTCCTACAATATGCGTAGAAAGTAAGACGATCCTGTCCTTTGCAATCTCGCACAATAGATTCCGGAATCGGACTCTTTCCTCAGGATCCAGTCCCGCCGTGGGTTCATCTACAATAATTACCTTAGGATCATGGATGATCGCCTGGGCGATTCCAAGCCGCCTTATCATTCCGCCAGACATGGATTTTACCTTGATCTTTTGCTTTTCCAGCAAATTGACTTTTTCCAGCATTTCCGGCACTTTGCTTTTTCTTTCCGACTTAGACATTCCCGAAAGTACCGCCAGATAATCTAAAGCCTCATAAACGCTCATATTTCCATACATGGAAAAATCCTGGGGAAGGTATCCGGTCATATCTCGTATCTGCCTGTTCTTTTCAACCGGCACACCGCAGATCGTCACTTCACCCTCCGTCTTTTTGAGCAGAGTAGTCAGTATTTTCATCAGCGTGGTTTTTCCCGCGCCGTTAGGTCCAAGCAGTCCAAACATTCCCTGTGATATGGTCAGATCCACCTTTGACAGCGCCTGTTTTTTTCCGTAATTCTTTGTAAGATCACGGATCTCGATTGACATCTCCATTGATACTGCAATCTCCCTTCTTAAAATTTTCCATTAAATAATTCCACTGCAAATCCGTGCGCATCCACCGAAAGCACTAAGGAAGCACTGATAAAATCAGTACTTCCTTAGTATAAATGGAAAATCCCTATAAATTCTCTATATAAACTAAAAAATTTCTTAAGATTATTTCTACAGACGTCTTAATCCCCTACAAAAAAGGAAACTGCCGCGACTGCGCCGCCCTCTACGCTGTTTAATAATTTCAACTCTCCTCCGTGTTTTTCACATAACATTTTAGTAATGGAAAGTCCGATTCCAAAATGCCCTTCGTCATCCTCTGCCTCTTTCCTTTCCCGGAAATAGACCGTATCCGCCTCTCTAAGCGCTTTTTCAGAATATCCCTCTCCGTCATCTTTCACATATATTATCAGCTTGTTATTCCTATTCTGTACAGTGATCTCGATCTGCTTCTTTGCATACCGGACAGCATTTTGAAGTACATTTTCCACCGCCTCCATGATCAGCCCGGAATCCACCAGAACAGATTCCGATCCATTCGTCCGATCATGAAAAAGAATCTGTATCTCTCCCTTGATCCCTTCCGCCGCTTCTTTGATATAGCTGCAAATTTCTGACGTCCTGATCTGTCTGCAATGGACTTCCCACTTTTCCATGGTCTGCAGTCTGGTCATTGTTTTTGAAAAACAAAGCAGTCTGTCTCCCTGTCTGGAAATCCGGTCCAATTTGTCCAAAAGCGTCTGCTCCGTTACTTTCCCTTCCGGCACATATTTTATCAAAAATTCCGTATAGCCCTTCATAACCGTAAGCGGTGTACGGATATCATGGGCAAACGCCGCATTGATCTTTCTCTGTTCCTCTCCCATCCTCCATTGATTCAATTTATCCCTTTTTAACGTTTCTCTAAGATTCTCCATATCCTTCGCGATCATCCCGATCTCATCTTCACTCTGCAATGCTATTTCAAAAGAAAGATCACCTGCTGCCATATGTTTTAAGGAAAGACCGATTTCTGAAACAGCCGCATTGATCTTATTTTCCACATAATATTTTCCCGCAATCGCAATGGATATCAACATAAAAAAATAAGGGCAAATCTGTTGCACCCTCCAAAGAAGCTCTATCTGCCGCACCTGACCGCTTGAATACGGCATCCTCTCATTCATCACATTGATCCATAAAGATGTAATATGCATCGTCAGCATGATACACGCTAAGCTTCCCAGCATGGCAATCACCAAATATGCCGCCGCTGTCCTGATCATGGAAGCATTTTTGATATATTGTCTTAACTTTTCTACATATTCCTCTAACCAATCCATCGATATCCCACACCCCACACTGTTTCTATATACTCCTGATCCTTACCTGCACCGAGTTTCATACGAATACGCCTGATATGCTCCGTTATGACAGCAGCGTCCGCCTCGCCGTCAAAGCCTCTCACCTTCTCATAGATACTCTCCTTGGTAAATACCTGTCCCTTGTTGGTAAACAGAAGCTCCACGATCTGAAATTCCATTTTGGTAAGCCCGATATCCTTACCGTTCTTTAATATCCGATAACCGCTGAAATCTATCTTCAGACCGCCCTCCGAATACTCCCGCCTTTCTCCTTTTTCCTTTCGTTCCTCTCTCCTTAGATGCGCTTCAATCCTGGCTGACAATTCTTCCATGCTGAAAGGCTTTAAAATATAATCGTCCCCGCCCGCTCTAAATCCTTTGATCTTATCCGCTTCTTCCGTCCGCGCGCTTAAAAACAAGATCGGTATCTGCACCAGATCCCTGATCTGCTCGCACCAGAGAAGTCCGTCCGTTCCCGGCATGTTGATGTCCAATAAAATAAGATCCGGTCCGCTGTCAAGGGCGCGTTGCGCTTCCTTTGCATCGGCCGCCAGACAGACCTGATAACCTTCCAGTTCCAAATATTCTTTTAATAAGATCCTGATATCCGCTTCGTCATCTACGATCAACAATTTCTTTTGCTGCATGATCCACTCTTACATGATCCTTCCCAACAGTATTTAATGTAACGAATAATGAAAACCTGTCATCAGATAATATACCTTAACGATCTCCCATGCCCCTTCTTCCGTCTGGTGCATTATGATTATTTGCTTGTCCCATGATGCCAAAAAGCTGTACGCTCTAGTCGCTTCTTCTGTTATGACGTACAGATATTGTTCTCCATCATATGATCTTTCAAAGCCATATTTGATAGATAATGGAACAGCATCTGTATACCAGCAATACTGGGACGACTCGATTTCTATTTTTTCCACATCATTATTACTGAATTCTTCGCAGTTAAAACTGATACCCTCCAGAAAATCAATCGATTCATCCTGTACGTTACTATATAGTTCATAAGGAGTGTACTCTGTCGGCGACTTTGCCAACACCATAGTATTCCAACAAGGATTATTTTCGTCAATAAGGGCACCATTTGGACGCACTGTCTCTACCTCATCATTCCACCATATTAAAGCACTATCTGACCTTATATAATACCTGCCCTCATAGGATAGTATACTATTGCCGTATTCAGAATTACCAACCGTAAGATCGATCCACTTACCTTCTACATTCTTATGAAAACACAAATACGACCACCCAGCGTTACCATTAGCTACACGATGGAAATATTCATCTTCCCCGTCACCGTCAATATCAAGAATCTTCAGATATGTATAATCATAGGCATCCATCACAATATCTTTAATAGGATAATTATCCTTGTTCTCCTCTGTGATTTCCTCACAGTCAACAGCGTAATCGTTCCCGCTTTTACCATGTAACAGCATATCCTGCAGCTCTATAGGAACGTCATTATCTACATAACCTTCTTCTATCGTGATCTTTCTCTGTATATCATGAATATCTGACCAGTTTGCAAGTGCCTCCTCCAGATTAATGATATCATCTTCTCCAATCATATAAGTTGTTTCCGATGTTTCATTTTCGGATATCATATTTTCTGATACCGTATTTTCTGATATCTCATTTACAGCTGCCTCGCTGTCGAAGACTTCGTCCCCTGATATCACATTTTCCGATATTTTATTTTCTGATACAATACTATCTGAAAGTTGATTCGTAACGTCCTCAGGATCTCCTGAACATCCCCCTAAAAGGACCAACATACTGCTTCCCATCACCAACAAAATCTTTTTCATATTTGTACTCATACTAAGGATCTCCTTTGCATACCCGCACATTTCTTATTTTCATACTGTTATCTTTATTCTACTAAAAAATCAACGTGGATACTTGATTTTAAATTTACATTTTTCACACTCCAAAGATAGACAGGGGTTTCATCTATATAAATAACTCGTTCAACGCTAACAGGACTTCCATTGACTACTATGCTTTCTTCTATAGGTAAAGAGCAGATACCTACATATGTCATATC
>CAMWKA010000083.1 GCA_947174725.1 uncultured Lachnospiraceae bacterium
GTAGTATATCGTGGAGATCAGAGGGAAGAAAGATGGCTTTGCATATTGAATAATGGGGATGTGTATGCTTTTGAGTGGACTAATAATTTGAGTCCATGGGATTTTTATTATGACGGCACTGAAAAAATAAGTCAAGATAGTAGTGAACTACATTCCAGAGGCTATGAAGAAGCAAACTGGGGAAAGATGGAGAATGTTGTTTATCTGGGAAGGTTTTCTGATAGTGCGGTAAGGCGACTGAACAGTTATGTAGAGAATTTTGACGTTAATGGAAAATATTATTATTTAGACCCCCCGCAAGTAGAGATGCCGCAAGGAGGAGGCGGTCAACAGGAGAGAGATTACATGGAGGAAGAAGGTGAAGAAGTAGATTGGAGAGCTTATGGAGCAAGGTTATATATTGTAAAAGAGTGGTTCAGTAGTATAGAGTGGTGTCGTATACATCAGACATGGTGGGGAGGATATGAGAAGGAAATACTGAAGAGGTCATTGGACGAAAACGCCATTGCCGCTATAAAACTGTTTGAATCCAGCGGGTTTTATGACCGATGGGTAAAGATGTGTCTGAATGGTTATTAATACAAGATATTGATTTTGACGGATACTGAATCATACGTTATAAAATATAGGAATCCTTTTTCGAATATTTCAAAAGATAGCTTTACATTTTATGCTTCCGTGATGTAGACTGTAATTTGTAGAAATAAAAGCGGTCATGATTTTCATGTTTGGAACGCACTTAAAATAAGGGGATAGGAGATAAACAAGATGATAGTTTTGACGGAAGTAAACAGCGAAGAACAGATTGAGAGGACTGCCCGGCTTGCCCATGAGATCTGGCATCAGCATTTTACGCCAATCATCGGCGCAGGACAGGTGGAGTATATGCTTGGGAAATTTCAGAATGTGGAAGCAATGAAACGGCAGATGGAGCAGGAGGGCTATACATATCTCTTGGCGTTAGATGGAGATGAGCCGGTGGGTTATACGGGAATTAAAAAAGAAACGAACCGGATGTTTTTAAGCAAGCTTTATGTAAAGAAAGACCATCGCAGTCAGGGGATTGGGAGACTGATGTTTGAGGAGATCCAAAAACGTTCTGAAGGATTGGATAATATCTACCTAACAGTCAACAAACACAATGATGTAACGATCGCGATCTACCGCCATATGGGATTTGAATTGATTGATTCGGTAGTGACCGATATCGGCGGAGGGTATGTGATGGATGATTATATTTTTCAATATACCATGTCAGCAGGAAATCAAGCGCGAACGCAGTGAGCAATTATATATTTTAGGCGTTATAAATTTTTTTGCCTTATCGGGTTAAGTTTGCCTAAAAAATGCCGATATATATGATAACCACATTTAGCTGAAACGGATTTCAGCTTTCTGCGTAATATTTCAAAGGAGCATGGATGAGCCTATGAATATTAATACTAATCGTGCCGGCACTGCCTCGTTAAAGAGGAACGTGTCAGGATATTCCAATTTAACTATTAAAAATTCTTATGTCAATGACTATGTCAAACAGAGAAGTCAGTCGAAGAAATCATATAATACGTATGCATATAATTCGTATGGCGGCGACGACGAGGAGGAGAGTGCGTCTTCTCTTAGAGAGCTGATGTATCAGAAACGCAAGAAAGATAAGAATGATGATTTTTACAGCAGGTTCACGCAGAACTCATACAACTATGCAGAATCGATCAGAGCAAGCCGTGCTAAGAATCAAAAAACCAAGGCAAAGGTAAAAAAATTGCGGTACAGTCATAAGGCGATTTCTTCCCAGATCATGAAATGTAAGACGTCCATTACTGCAAGGCAGGTAGCAGGAAAGGCGAAGAGAGAGGTTGTCAGATTACGACAGAAGAAGATGAGTGCGCAGTATGATCCTGAGGAGGTTCAGATCGCTCTTACCCATGCCATGAAGATCGAGCGGGTGGCAAAGAAAAAAGTGAAGCATCTTCTTGAGGAAGAAATGGTAAAAGTGACCGGCGGACCATGCGCCGGAGAACTTGAAGAAAAGATGGATGAAAGCTCTGATCAGGAAAAAGCAGAAGATGCCATCGCTGCAATGGAAAACGGAATGTCCGGAGAGGATGCGGCTGCGATGCAGCAGAGACGGGCGATGTCATCCCAGGAGCAGGCACAGTATATACAGGAGCAGATGCAGGCGATGCAGGAAATGATGCAGGCGCAGATGGAGCAGATGCAATATGCTATGGAGATGGCGCGGGAGCAGATGCAGGCTTCCATGGAAGATATGATGTCAGAATTCATGGAGGAAATGCAGGAGTCTATGGAGAAGCTTATGGAGGAATCCGGTCTGTCAGATCTTTTGGAGGAGATGGCGGGCGGCTTTGACATGGAGATGGATCCGGCAGACTATCACATGATGAAGCTAAAACATAGGGCAAAAGAGTTAAAGGAGATCGCGGAAGCGGATGCGGAATATCTGAAGGCAGTTTTTGACCGGTTGGAAAGGATGAAGGATTCGGCACTACAGGGCTTTTCCGGCAATTCTGATAATAGCGCGGCTGCTTTTGCCAGCGTACCTGCGGGAGGCGGCGTGGCTGCCCCTGTGAGTACAGAAAGCGCGGCGGAGATCGTGCATGATTCAGCAGGTATCGGAAGCGGGGCAGATACGGGGACATTCTCGTCTGCCAGTGTTGCGATAAGCTCGCCGGCGCTGGCAGTAGGCGGAAGCGTTGATGTTTCCGTATAACGGATGATCTAAGTTAATAGATCAAAAGTTGGAAAATAACAAGTTCACAGATTATAAAAACGGTTGTTCTAAGCTGATTTAGGACAGCCGTTTTTGTAATCAGATATTGCAGTAAGATTGACGTAAATTTTATGCAATTAAACATATTTCGATGGAATCCGCCGTTTATATGTGTTAAAATAAATGGAGACATTTGTTACACATTATAGATAATACAAACAATACAACAACAAAGAATAAAGGAAAATCAAGGAGAATAAAGGAGGAAAAAACATGTTATTAAAAGACAAAGTCGCCATTGTTACCGGCGGTAGCAGAGGGATCGGGTTCGCGACAGTGGAAGCATTTATCAAGGAAGGGGCAAAGGTCGTTCTTGGCGCCTCCAGAGAAGAGACGGCAGCAAAAGCAGTAGCTGCGCTGAAGGAGAAATATCCGGATGCGGCAGTCGGCTCCATGATCCCGAATCTGTCGGATTATAACGAGGTGAAAGCAGCATTTGATAAGGTGGCAGATGAGTTTGGCGGGATCGATATCCTTGTGAACAACGCAGGTATTTCGGAGAGTACGCCATTTGAAAAATATACAGAAGAACTTTTTGATAAGGTGATGGATCTGAATGTTAAAGGAATTTACAACTGTTCCAAGGCTGCTGTGGAGATCATGGAGAAGAAGGGAAAGGGTGTGATCCTGAATACCAGTTCCATGGTAAGTATTTCCGGTCAGCCGTCAGGTATTGCTTATCCGACATCGAAATTTGCGGTCAATGGATTTACCTTGTCTCTGGCAAGAGAGTTAGGACCGAAGGGCATCCGCGTCAATGCGGTTGCGCCGGGAATCACCAACACAGATATGATGCAGGCGGTGCCGAAGGAAGTGATCGAGCCGTTGATCGCCAGGATTCCGTTAAAGAGGCTTGGGGAGCCGGAAGATATCGCCAATGCATTTGTATTCCTTGCATCGGATATGGCGGATTACATTACCGGCGTTACGTTGTGTGTTGACGGTATGGCGAGGACGTAAGTATAGAACAGATTTGGAAGATAAAGAAAGCGCTGATTTAATCAGTGCTTTCTTTGTCAATGGATGTGCTTGGAATTGCAGTGGGATTTTGGAACCGTGGGAAAATATAGTAACACATTATTTTATCATTGAGTATACTTCTATTGAGTTGATCGAGGAGTAAAATAATGTGCGGAATTGCCGGAATGTGTGATTTTCATCAGGATTTTACAGCCACGGAAGATGAAAAGCATAGGCATCTGGATACATTGATCCGTATGCGCAGATCGATTGCCCACCGGGGCAACGATCAAAGTGGCGAATGGTTAAGCGTACATGCGGGACTTAGCCATACGCGTTTATCCATCCGGGATATCAAAAACGGGATCCAGCCGATGGTAAAAGATCAATATGTGATCGTTTACAACGGAGAAATCTATAATACCGATGAATTAACAAAGAAGCTGAAGAACAGGGGATATGTTTTTGAGACAACTTGCGATACGGAAGCGATTCTTTATGCGTATATGGAATACGGCTGTGGGTGTGTTAAGCATCTAAATGGTATCTTTGCATTTGCCATCTGGGACGGACACCTGCAGCAGCTGTTTCTTGCCCGTGACCATGCCGGCGTAAAACCGCTGTTTTATACGGTTCGGGATGGTATGCTGGTGTTTGGCTCGGAGTTAAAAGCATTGTTTGCCCATCCTGCCATAACACCGGAAGTTGATCTTGACAGCTTTCGGCAGATCTTTGGAGTGGGACCTGCAAGGACTCAGGGCTGCGGCGTATTTAAGAATGTATATGAGATTCCGGCAGGATATTATGCGGTATATAATGGGGATGGTCTTTATCCGCAGAAATATTGGGATATCGTCAGTCGTGAGCATACGGATTCTTATGAAAGAACGGTAGAAAAGGTTTCCTATCTGGTAAGAGATTCCATCAAACGTCAGATGATATCGGATGTGCCGGTCTGCTGTTTCCTTTCCGGCGGCATTGATTCCAGTATTGTTACGGCGATTGCAGCGGACGTAATGGAACGTGATGGAAGCAGGTTGAATACCTTTTCTTTTGATTTTGCGGGAAACGATCAATACTTTCAGGCCAATTCTTTTCAGCCGGAGCGGGACCGCCCTTATGTAGATAAGATTCTTTCCCATATTGATGTGCATCATACGTATCTGCAGTGCGAGGAATATGAGCTGGTAAATCTTTTGGAGGAGGCAGTGTATGCCAAAGATCTGCCGGGTATGGCGGATGTTGACGCTTCTATGCTTTATTTCTGCCGTCTTGTGAAACGGGATAATAAAGTGGCGCTGACCGGGGAATGTGCGGATGAGATTTTCGGCGGTTATCCATGGTTCTATCGGGAAGACCTGCTGCAGGGCGAGGGTTTCCCGTGGTCAAAAAAGATGGATGTAAGGGAATGTCTGCTGCAGGATGACTTAATCAAAAAACTTGATCTGGAAAATTATGTCCATGATCAGTACGAGGCGTCGATCCGCAAGGTGCCGACTTTATATGGCGAGAGTGCGGAGGATGCAAAGCGCCGGGAGATTGCCTATCTGAATATCAAATGGTTTATGCAGACACTGTTGGATAGAATGGACAGAACCAGCATGTATTCCGGGCTGGAGGCGAGGGTGCCCTTTGCCGACCATCGGATCATTGAATATGTTTTTAATGTTCCGTGGGAAATGAAACGGAAAGATGGCGTAGAAAAATCATTGCTTCGGGATGCATTAAAAGATGTACTTCCGGAAGAACTTTTAATGCGGAAGAAAAGTCCGTATCCCAAGACGTATGATCCAAAATATGAAAAACTGTTGAAACAGAAACTGATGGAGATCCTTTCCAGACCGGATGCGCCGATCCATGCGCTGGTTGATGTAGATAAGGTGCATCGATTTATGGAGGCTCCGGCAGAATACGGAAAACCGTGGTTTGGACAGCTGATGGCGGCGCCGCAGCTATTGGCGTATATATTCCAGATCAATCAATGGCTGGAGAGATATCAGCCGAAAATGAGTTTTGTATAATATACGGATGGAATGATGTAACAATAAAACAGGACTGTCATATTTTGATGACAGTCCTGTTTATCTGCGTTACATGCTTATGATTGCGCAGCCAGATTTTGTGCTCCTTCCGAAATATCGATCACAGGATTCTTTTTCCGGCTCCTGCGTTTTTTAGGTGGTTCGGGTTTGACTGTTTCCGTTTCTGCTTTTTCGGAATCGGCTTCTGCGGTATTTGCAGTTGATTCTGTTTCTGCTTTTTCGGAATCGGTTTCTGCGGTATTTGCAGTTGATTCTGGTGAAGGATGTTATGAATAATCTTCTACGTTATTAGAAGTTGATTCCGTTACTGCTTTCTCGGAATCGGCTTCTATGGTATTTGTAGTTGATTCCGTTACTGCTTTTTCGAGATCAGCTTCTACGGTATTTGCAGTCGATTCTGCTGTCGTCTCTTTTGGATCGTCTTCTCGTTTTTTAGATGATTTTCTGGTACTACGCGCCTGTTTTTTAGCTTCCTTTTTGGCGTTGCGTGCATCCTCCAATGCCTCTTTTTTGGCACCGCGTTCCTGCTTGCGGGTTTCTTTGACCTGTTCTGCCAGCTCCTTCTTTTCTTCCTTGACACGGATGCGCTGGTTTTTGATGACCTCTTTTTTGGCAACCTTTTCTACCACTTTGATCTCTGTCCTTGCATTACGCATATGTTTCCCTAAACCTTTATAAGGGTCATAGATGAAGTAAGGCACAGCGGAGAGAAATAAGATGACGATACCTGCCATGGCGATATAAGGAAGGAGGACATCATAGGGCACAAATCCCATTTCATAGCAGACAAACATGGTCAGCATCAGCGGGCATAAAAGGGGAAACAGTACTCTGTTGATCAGACGCAGTACTGGGTACTGATCCAGACTGCGATCCTGTGCCAGCATCGCGCCTTCTATTCCGGTGATTGCCAGCATCAGCAGACAGATCTCTGATTGAAAACCGTAAAGCGCGCCGCAGAGGATGACCAATGCCGTAGACAGCAGAAATAGAATAATGCTGTAACCGCGGCGAAAAGCGTTTTTACATTCCTGCATACCTTCCAGCTTGTCCTTAGAGATGCCGTGCAGGAGATAGATCTGTTCTGTCATATTTTCACTAAATTCCTGATTGTATCTGCTGAGTTCTTCCGTCTGTAGCAGACCGTCGTTGATCTGATCACGGAAGCTGTCGATGACGCTCTGCTCTTGTTTGAGATGTTCCATCAGCTCGTCTTCCATGGCTCTGCGTTTTAACATCTGTTGACGGATATATTCTGTTTTCTGGATCCGTGGACTTTCCTTGATGTCGCTGGTGATTTGAAGATAATCCATCTCGTTGACGGATATGCCGTTCGCTTCTTTTTTGCTGTTACCCATATGTAGCGCCTCCCCAAATGATTTGATTTTAAGACAGACTTTCTATGATACCGGCCTGTATAAAAATAGATGTAAGGTTTACATAGTATCTTATTTATTATATTATCACTTTGATATAAAAGTCAAATAAAGTCTATCATTTGTTTCAAAATCTGCTAATCAATTTTTCCAGGAATTATTTATTATTTTCATATTGACATTTGAGACCACTTGTTG
>CAMWKA010000084.1 GCA_947174725.1 uncultured Lachnospiraceae bacterium
CGCGGATTTCTCATCGCGTGTCATCGCAGCAAGCTGCTCTGACATGGAGGATTAGTGTTATGAGATATCAGGCTTTTTTAATAAAATATGCGGAAATAGCCATCAAGGGGAAAAACAGGTATCTTTTTGAAGATGCATTGGTACATCAGATCACCTGTGCATTACATAGGGCGGAAGGCGTATTTAAGGTATATAAGACCAGAGGCAGGATCCACGTGGAAGCAGAATCTGAATATGATTATGAAGAGACGTTGGATATCCTGACAAAAGTGTTTGGTATCACCGCGATCTGCCCGGTAGTGGTTCTGGAAGATGAAGGAGTGGAAGGGCTTCGTGGGAAGGTTGTGGAGTATCTTGGCAAAATCTATCCGGATAGAGTATCCGGAGATCAGAAGTATACCTTTAAAGTAAATACAAGAAGGGCAAGGAAGAACTTCCCCTTGGATTCCATGGAGACCAGTGCATCTGTGGGGGAAGCGGTTTTGGATGCTTATCCTGCGATGAAGGTGGACGTTCACGAACCGGAGCTGATGATCAATATCGAGATCAGGGAAAAGATTTATCTTTATTCAGAATCAATAAAGGGTGCATGTGGAATGCCTGTAGGTACCGGTGGAAAGGCAATGGCACTTTTGTCCGGGGGGATCGATTCTCCGGTGGCTGCCTATATGATTGCAAAACGCGGCGTGACCATAGAAGCTGTTTATTTCCATGCGCCGCCATATACAAGTGAACGGGCAAAACAGAAGGTAGTGGATCTGGCGGCACTTGTTTCTAAGTATGCCGGGAACATGAAACTCCATGTAGTCAATTTTACGGATATCCAGATGATGATCTATGATAAATGTCCCCATGATGAACTGACGATCATTATGAGGCGGTATATGATGCGGATCGCGGAGATGATCGCAAAGGAAGAAGGATGCCTTTCCCTGGTGACAGGAGAATCCATCGGTCAGGTGGCGTCACAGACGATGCAGAGTCTTCAGGTAACGAATGAAGTATGCACGCTTCCGGTATTCCGTCCGTTGATTGGTTTTGATAAACAGGAGATCGTTGAGGTTGCAGAGCGGATCAACACCTATGAGACATCGATTCTGCCATATGAAGACTGCTGTACCATATGGGTCGCAAAGCATCCCGTGACAAAACCGAGCCTGAATATCATTAAAAAGCATGAGAATCATTTAAAGGATGGGGTCGATCAGCTGGTCAAAGAGGCGCTGGAAACGCGGGAGATCATAGAAATCAGCTGACAGGCCGCCGGATAGGGAAGATTTTACACACATAAAAAGCAGGAAATAAAATCCCTGCTTTATAAAATGATAAAATGGATTTGCTTATGTGAAATGCAGTCACGTATCTTCCTTTTTATCATGTATGCAGAATAATACATGGTATCTTAGAAGTACTGTGCCTGCATGGATACGCATGCAGAATGTATGCATGGCATATCATTACTCAGTGATCAGATATGGTTTTAATGCCTCCATCATCGCTGCGTCTTCCGTTTCCATATGGATGTTTAACTGTATGGGTTTTGAAAGATCCAGACTGAAAATTCCCATGATGGATTTTGCGTCGATGACATATCTGCCTGAAATCAGGTCAAAATCATAGTCATATTTTGTAATGATATTGACAAATGATTTTACCTTATCAATGGAGTTTAATGAGATCTCAACTGTTTTCAATGGGATAACCTCCTTTCATTATTACCTTTTATATTATGACAATGAAGGGAAGAAGTCAATCAGAAATATTAACTGCGTTCACTGACCGGGAAGAGAGTGCCGGATCATAGTGAAGTTATGGAGAAGAGGATGAAAAAAGCAGCGCTGCATAATTTGGGCTGTAAGGTCAATGCTTATGAAATGGATGTAATAAGGCAACTGCTATTGGAAAATGATTATGAAATCGTACCGTTTGAGGAGAAAGCGGATATTTATATCGTTAATACCTGTACCGTGACCAATATTGCGGACCGAAAAAGCAGGCAGATGCTGCATCGCGCAAAGGAATGTAATCCGGAAGCGGTTGTGGTTGCGGTGGGATGCTATGTGCAGACCGGCTTGGAAACGGCGCTGAAGGATGATCGGATCGATTTATGTATCGGAAATGATAAAAAGGGTGAGATCGTGTCCATTTTGGCACAATACTTGTCATTAAGAACGCAGATGAAAGAGGAAAGCATATCGGAACAGGTTGAAGATGGGCAGAATATAAATACCCAGAATATAAATATCCGGAATAAAACCCTTGGAGGACAGACGATCCTTGATATTGCAAAGACCATGGAATACGAGGATATGCAGCTTACATCTCCGGTGGAACGGTGCCGGGCGTTCATCAAGATCCAGGACGGCTGTAACCAGTTTTGCAGTTATTGCATCATTCCCCATGCAAGGGGACGTGTCAGAAGCCGGCAGCCGGAGGAGGTGCTTTTGGAAATCCGAAAGCTTGCAGGAGAGGGATATCAGGAGTTTGTCATTACGGGCATTCATTTAAGTTCTTATGGATCGGACTGGGAAGAAGCTGACGGGATCAGCAGGGCAGGGAGATTTTATCCGCAGCATCTTTTGTGCCTGCTTCAACAGATCTCAGCGATCCAGGAGGTCAGAAGGATCCGCCTGGGTTCCCTGGAACCGAGGATCGTAACTGAGGATTTTGCGAAGGCGCTGTCGGATATTCCAAAACTTTGCCCGCATTTTCATTTGTCCTTGCAAAGCGGATGTGACGCGACATTGAAACGGATGAACCGGCATTATACGACAGAGGAATATGCGGCGGGAGCAGAGTATCTGCGTAGATATTTTGAACACCCTGCCATCACGACAGACGTGATCGCCGGATTTCCTGGAGAGACAGAAGAGGAGTTTCAGATCAGCAGAGAGTATCTGCAAAAGATGGACTTTTTTGAGATCCATGTTTTTAAATATTCCCGACGGCAGCATACGCCGGCTGCGACGATGCCGGGGCAGTTGACGGAAGCGGAAAAGGCATCAAGGAGCGAGGAACTGTTGACACTGACGAGGAGGCAGTCAGAAGAGTTCCGCAATTATTATATCGGGCGGAAGGTTGAAGTGCTGTTTGAAGAGCAAAAGGTGATCGACGGCAGGGCATATTGGATCGGACACACGCCGCAGTATGTGAAGGTGGCAGTGGAACAGGATATGGATCTGCACAATCAGATAATAATTGTTGAAATAACAGGGAATTTGGTAGATAATTATCTGTATGGAATGATTGGCAGGAATTGAAACTCTTGCCAAAATAGTGTATGATGGAGACTGATTATGGGAAAAATCAAACAAGCGGTAATATTTGCGGGAGGACTTGGAGAGCGGTTAAAACCATTTACCGAGACAAATCCGAAACCCATGTATCCATTTCAGGGCAAACCGTTTATTGAATATCTGGTGGAGCAGATCGTATCCTTTGGGATCAATGATATCATTATCCTGCTTGGCTATCTGCCGGAGAAGGTGACGGAGTATCTGGGAGATGGCAGCAGATATGGCGCAAAGATCAATTACTGTATTACGCCGGTGGAATATGACACACAGTTTCGTTTGAAAGCCGCGGAGGATGATCTTCAGGATGAATTTTTGATGATGTACTGCGACAATTACTGCCCGATCAATTTTGAAAGATTGGTAAAGGCTTATGAAGAAAATGGCGCATGGATACAGTTTACCGCATATGCAAATCTGGATGGCTATACAAAAAACAATCTGAAGATTGCCGAAGACGGACAGGTTCTGGCATATGACAAAAAGCGCACGCAGACGGATCTGCAGGGTGTGGATATTGGTTACGCCATTGTATCGAAAAAGGTCCTGTCCCTGATGAGCGATCAGAATGAGAACTTTGAGGCAGTCGTTTATCCGCAGCTTGTGGAGCGGGGACTTCTCTATGCGATGGTGACGGAGCACCGGTATTATTCTATCGGCTCTTTTGCCAGGATAGAACTGACGGAAGAGTTTTTGTCGGGGCAGAAATATATTTTCTTAGACAGGGACGGGACGCTGGATGTACGTCCGCCTAAGGCGTGTTATGTAGAGAAACCGGAAGATTTTATCTGGCTTCCGGGAGCAAAGGAAGCGATAAAAAAATTAAAAGACGCAGGATATTTTATCATTCTGGTGTCCAATCAGGCGGGGATTGCCATGGGAAGGATGACGGATGAGGACGTTGCGCTGGTGAATGAGAAGATGCAGGACGATCTTCTGGCAATCGGCGCGTGCATTGATGCCATCTATTACTGCCCACATGGCTGGGACAGCACCTGTTCCTGCAGAAAACCCAAGCCGGGGATGCTTTATCAGGCGCAAAAGGATTACTCCATCAATTTGCCGGAGTGTTATCTGATCGGGGATGACGAACGTGATATCCAGACGGCGGAGAATGCGGATGTGAAGGGCATTTTGGTGGATGAAAATTATACCCTGCTGGACGCGGTCAATGATCTGCTGGAGGGGAAGAAAGGATAAGAAAATTACATGATCATATCAAAGACGCCCCTGCGGGCATCCTTCTTCGGAGGAGGAAGTGATTTTAAAGACTATTATGAGAACAGCAGACTGGGATATGGCAGCGTGATCAGTACGGCATTGAATATGCATGTATATATCACAGTGAATAAAAAATTTGATGATATGATTCGTGTCGTATATAACGGTAATGAACTGGTTCATTCCGTAGATGAGATCAAGCATAATATTATCCGGGAAGCGCTAAAGCTCACCGGGATCGAGAAAGGAATCGAAGTAATCTACATGGCGGATATTCCGCTTAGCGGTGCCGGTATCGGACTTGCGTCTTCCAGCGCGTTGGCAGTCGGCGTGTTAAATGCCCTGCACGCATACAAGGGAGAGTATGTTTCACCGGAACAGCTTGCAAAAGAGGCGTGCCATATTGAGATTGACTGTCTGGGGCAGAAAATCGGAATACAGGATCAATATGCCGTGGCATACGGCGGTATCCATCGTTATCGTTTCTGTAATGACGGGTCGGTCAGCGTGACGCCGCTGATTTGTACGAAAGAAACGAAGAATAAGCTGTTTCAGCATTTGATGCTCTTTTTTACCGGCAATACGAGAGATTCCAGACAGATCCTGCAGGAACAGACGCAGACGATGGAATCAAAGCGGGCTATGCTGGATGATCTGGTGGAAACCGTGGATAAAACATATCAGGCGCTTGCCGATGGTAAACCGGAGATCTGGGGAGAGGAACTGGATCGTACATGGAAGATCAAGAAGCAGTTTGCCGGTGGCGTTTCTAATGAGCTGATCGACGGTATGTATCAGGCGGCAAAAGACGCGGGTGCCGTAGGCGGAAAGATTCTGGGCGCCGGCGGCGGCGGTTTTTTGCTTTTGTATGTGTCACCGGATAAACAGGATGCAGTGCGGCAGGCACTTAGCGGGTATCGTGAGGTGTCGTTTGAGACGGATGCGCAGGGCAGCCGGATCATCTTTGAGGACTGAGTGGGAAACGGAGTATTATCAGATAATTGCGAAACTCTTAATAGTAGGAATTTTATTGTGCAGCATTGACAAATTCATAAGCAGGTGCTGGGGAGCCTGTCGGCAGTACCGCTACGTGCGACGCGCAGCGTAAGCGTGCCTGCGATGAATTGTCAATGATGCACAATAGGAAAGAGTCGGATCAGAGTTTTGCAATTATCTGCGGAATATTATTTTAAGAGAGGATATAGATGTGAGCAGGATACTTATTACGGGCGCGGCAGGATTTATCGGATCCCAGTTGGCGTATCATCTTTGGAAGAAGGGCGACGACCTTACTTTGATTGATAATTTTTCCTATGGTTCTGAGGATAATCTGATCTTTGAAGACCATTGCTTTACAGATGAGATCATCCGGGACGATATTTTAAATCTTCCGTTGATCAACAGGTTGTTTGAGGAAAAGAAATTTGACTATGTTTATCATATTGCGGGCATAACGCCGCTGCCGGACTGTCAGATGAATCCGTCCAAAGCGGTAGAAGTCAATACGATGGGAACGGTAGGGCTTTTAGAAGCGGCCAGAACATATGGGATCAAAAAATTTATTTTTGCAAGTACATCTGCGGTTTATGAGAATAATCAGGATTTTCCGTCTGTGGAGGATAAGGTGGAACCGCCGAGCCTCATCTATCCGAATACGAAATACACAGCGGAGCGGTTCTGTCAGTCCTATGCGGATGTTTATGGGATGAATATTACATGTATGAGATTTGCCAATGTCTATGGGCCGCATCTGGACTGCCTGAGAACACAGCCCCCTGTTGTAGGTTATCTGATCCGGGAATTGTACTATGGAAGACAACCGGTGCTGCATTCCACGGGAACGCAGAGAAGGGACTTCGTCTATGTGGAAGATCTGATCGATCTGGCAGAGCGGGTACAGGAAGGGACCGGATTTGACGTAGTCAATGTTTCGACAAATACTACAGTCTCGATTAATGAATTGGCAGAAACGGTCAGACGATTAATGGGGAAAGAAGAGATTGCATTTGCATACGTGGCCTCCTCCAATTACTGGAACCGCTATCCGGCGCTTTATGAAGGAGCGATGCCGATCTCAGAGCAGGCGTTGGATAATGAAGTGAATAAATATACACAGCTTTCCAATGAATATGCCAGAAAAAGATATGGCTGGGAACCGAAGACAAGTCTGGAAGAGGGTGTACAGGCAACGATCGACTTTTCCGTAGAGGTATTAAAAAAAGCGGATAAAGGATAGAGATGGAGAGGATTATGGCGGAACAGGGAAAAGATCTGATTTCTCTTGTAATTCCTTGTTATAATGAGGAAGAAGCGATTCCTTTATTATATCCGGAATTAATAAAAATCAGTAAACAGATGGACTATGTGGATTTTGAGTTCATTATGGTGGATAATTGCTCTGAAGATAAGACGTTAGAGTTGATGAAGGGGCTTCATAAGAGCGATGCGAGGGTGCATTATATTTCATTTTCCAGAAATTTTGGAAAAGAGGCTTCCATGTACGCAGGATTAAAAGCGGCAAAGGGGGATTATGTGACTGTTATGGACGCGGATCTTCAGGATCCTCCATCGCTGCTTCCTGAGATGTATCAGGCGGTGACAACGGAGGGGTATGATTGTGCTGCTACGTACCGCAAGGATAGAAAAGGAGAACCGCTGCTTCGTTCTAAGATGGCGGACGCTTTCTACCAGATGATGGGACGTATTTCCTCTGCGCATATGAAAAGCGGGGCAAGGGACTATCGTCTGATGAAACGGCAGATGGTGGAGGCTGTGCTTGCCTTGGAAGAAAATGAACGTTTTTCTAAGGGGATTTTCGGATGGGTTGGATTTAAGACAAAATGGATTCCTTT